>JANMMR010000456.1:0-5534 GCA_031373455.1 Rhodoferax sp. | reverse complement strand
GGTGGCATTCCGGCAACGCTCGCGGGCAAGACCATTCGGCCAGGGATGACGCCGGCCACAAACCCCAGCCGCGCGGCATTTTGGGCAATGAAACCCGGGCTCCACGCTGTGTGCCGGGCCCGGACTGTGAAGCTCAACTGGGCATCGTGGTCACCCGCGAAGCTGTCAAGCTCGCGGGCGCGCGCTACTTCATCGCGCATCTCGGGAAATTCGGGTGTGCCATTCAAGCCGTCGGCAAAGGCCTGTGTCTTGATGACAAATTCGGAGTATTCGATGTCGTTGAGGGCGCCAGACCGGTTGGCCAACTGCACGCCCGCCTGAAAAGCGTCGTACCGCTGCCCGGTGGATGGCACCTCCCACTGGCGGTGCACCGCATTCAAGCCTTCAATGGCGAAAGCTTTGGTGCCCACACGGCGCGTGGCCGGCATGGCGCTCAGGGCCGCTTCGCCGGAAACGGCATCGTCCAGCACGATGGGGGCAATGACGTCGATGAGCGCATCAAGGCTGGCTTTTTTGTCTGCCGGCGGCAGGCCCAGCGCTTCACCCGAACCCGAACCTGAACGCAAGAGCGCGTCAGCATCGAGCTGCGGCTCCAGCAGGTCACGCGGCTGGATCGGGTCCAGCGAGGGCTGGTCAGCGTCGGGCCGCGCCTGGCGGGGGGTGTTGCGCCGTGCCGTCCAGGCGCCGTGTGCCACCACGCCCGCCAGCACCAGACCACCTGCAATGGACAACCCCAAAGTGAAATCGCTGATGGGCATGGATCAGCCCAGTTTCGGGGTGATGTTTTTCCGACGGGCCGCCCCTAGGAAAAATGCGCTCCCCTCGGGGGGCAGCGCCGTACACGAAGTGACAAGCGTGGGGGCCATATCAAGCAGCCTCGGCGAAACTCGCCGCCTGCTCCATGTCCACCGCCACGATGCGGCTCACACCCTGCTCCTGCATGGTCACACCGATCAACTGGCCAGCCATTTCCATGGCGATCTTGTTGTGGCTGATGAAGAGAAATTGCGTCTCCTTGCTCATGCTGGTGACCAGTTTCGCATAACGCTCTGTGTTGGCGTCGTCCAGCGGTGCGTCGACTTCATCGAGCAGGCAAAACGGTGCCGGATTGAGCTGGAAAATGGCAAACACGAGCGCGATGGCGGTGAGGGCTTTTTCGCCGCCGGAGAGCAGGTGAATCGTCTGGTTCTTTTTGCCCGGCGGCTGCGCGATCACCTGCACGCCGGAATCGAGGATTTCGGCGCCCGTCATCTCCAGGCGCGCATTGCCGCCACCAAACAACTCCGGGAACATCTTGCCAAAATGGGCGTTCACGGTGTTGAAAGTGCCCGAGAGCAGTTCGCGGGTTTCACCGTCAATTTTCTTGATGGCGTCTTCCAGCGTGGTCATCGCCTCGGTCAAATCCGCCGTTTGGGCGTCCAGAAACTGCTTGCGTTCGCGGGCTGTGGTGAGTTCGTCCAGCGCGGCCAGATTCACCGCGCCCAAGGCTGCCACTTCGCGATGCAGGCGGTCAATCTCGTTTTGCAGGCCGCCCAATTTCACGTTGCCGCTGGTGATGGACGCGGCCACCGCTTCCAGATTCGCCTGCGCGTCAACCAGCAATTGCTCGTATTGCTCGAAGCCCAGGCGCGCGGCTTGTTCCTTCAATTGGGATTCGGTGATGCGGCTGCGCATCGGGTCCAGCTCGCGCTCGATTTGCATGCGCCGCTCGTCGCTGGCGCGCAATTTGCCGGTGAGGTCGTCGTATTCGCTGCGTTTTGCGCCCAAAACCTGCTCGCGTTCAAGCTTCAGCGCCAGAGCCGTTTGCAGCCCGGCTTGTGCGGCAGCGTCGGTCAAACGCGCCAACTCGCCGTTGGCAGACTGCTCTTCAGCCAGGGTTGACTGCCCCTGTGCCACTGCCGTTTCGATGGTGCGGCTGAGCTCTGCGCGGCGCGCGTCGAGGCTGCGCATGGCAAACGTGGCCTCCTGCGCCTGGCGCTCCAGGCTGCGCTGCTGCTCGCGGCAGGCGACCAGCTTTCGCTCGGCGTCGATCACGCGTTCGTCAAGCTGGGCGTGACGCTCCTGGGTGTCGGCGAGCTGCATATCGAGCTCTTCGAATCGTGCTTCCGAGGTGACCCGCCGCTCCTGCAAATCGCCCAGTTGTGCGTCAATGTCGGCCAGGTCGTCGGCGATTTGTTGCCCGCGGGCCCTCGCCTGCTCTGCGATCTGGGAGAGCCGCAAAGTTTCCACCTGCAGCTCGTGCGCGCGGCTTTGGGTTTGCGCGGCATCGCGGCGCGTGGAGACCAGGCGCTGGGCACTTTCGCCATAAGCCGCTTCGGCGCGGATCAAAGCCGACTGGGATTCTTCGCTGATCAGGCTCTGCGCCCGCAGCTGTTTCTCGAGGTTTTCAATCTCTTGCGCGCGCGCCAGCAAACCGGCCTGCTCGGAGTCGGGGGCGTAAAAACTCACGCTGTGTGCGCCCACCGCGTGCCCGGCCTGAACGTAAATGGTCTCACCGCCGTGCAACTTGTCGCGCTTCTGGAGCGCCTCGTCCATGCTGCTGGCGGCGAAACAGCCGTGCAGCCAGTCGCCCAAAACAGCCGTCTGGCCCGCGTCATTGAGGCGCAGCAAATCGGCCAGCGGTTTGAGGCCCAGGGCCGGGTTGCCTGTCAAAGCGGTGGTAGTCGCCAGCGGCGGACTGAAAAACGCCAACTTGGCCGGAGGCGCGTCAACCCCAGCACTGCCCAAAAAGCCAAGCACGCTTTGCAGGCGCGAGACTTCCAGCGCGCCCAGGCGTTCGCGCAAGGCGCCTTCGAGCGCGTTCTCCCAGCCCTGTTCGATGTGGATGCGGCTCCACAAACCGGCCATGCCTTCGAGACCGTGTTTGGCCAGCCAGGGCTGCAATTTGCCGTCGGTCTTGACGCGCTCCTGCAAAGCCTTTTGCGCGTCCAGGCGGGCTTTGAGTTCGGCTTTTTTGGCGGATTCACTCACCACCAGCTGCTGAGCCACGCGGCGTGCGTCGTCCAGCAGCGGCACGGCGTCTTGCAGCTCATGCAGGCGCGCATCGGCCACTTCGGCGGCCTCCTGGGCCTGCGTCAGATGGTTTTGCAGCTCAACCAGGCGGGCCTCATCGGGCACCGCCAGCGCGCCGTGTTCGGCTTTTTGTTTGTCACGGCGCAGGTTGAGCGCGCGCGATTGTTCTTCAATGTGCCGCTGCTCGGTGGCCAGCACCTGGATCTGCTGCTGCACCTGCACCACACCGGCACGTTGTTCGTTGGCGTTTTTCTGTGCCAGGCGAAGCGCATCTTCCAGGTCTGGCAAGGCCATGGATTGCTCTTCGACCTGGGCGGCGAGCAAGGTGGCCTGTTCTTCTCCATGTGAGGCCAGATCGGCCATACGGGCGATCTCGGCCTCGGCATCGTCTTTGCGCCTGGCCCACTGCGTGGCTTGCTCCCCCAGCGTGGCCAGGCGCTGCATCACCCTCTGGCGGCCCTCGACCACAAACCGGATTTCAGCCTCCAGCCGCCCGACGTCAGTGCTGGCCTCGTACAACAAGCCCTGCGCCTGGTTCACCTGGTCGCCGGCTGCGTAATGCGCCTGGCGGACGGTTTCCAGATCGGACTCGATGCTGCGCAGATCGGCCAGTCGGGCCTCCAGCGCGGTACGGGCGCGTTCGGCGTCAAGTTTCACCTTGTCCTGGTCGGCCAGGGCGTCGGCGCGTTTCAAAAACCACTGCTGTTGCTGTTTCAAGGTGACGTCGGCGTTGAGCGCGTTGAACCGCGTCGCCACTTCGGCCTGTTTTTCCAGTTTGTCCAGGTTTGCGTCAAGCTCGCGCAGGATGTCGCTCACGCGGGTGAGGTTCTCGCGCGTGTCGTGCAAGCGGTTTTCTGTCTCGCGTCGACGTTCCTTGTATTTGGAAACGCCCGCTGCTTCTTCCAGAAACAGGCGCAATTCTTCGGGCTTACTTTCAATGATGCGGCTGATGGTGCCCTGGCCAATGATCGCGTAGGCGCGCGGCCCCAGGCCCGTGCCGAGGAACACGTCTTGCACGTCGCGGCGACGCACCGGCTGGTTGTTGATGTAATAACTGCTGGTGCCGTCGCGCGTCAGCACTCGTTTAACGGCGATCTCGCCAAACTGGCTCCACTGGCCGCCAGCACGGGCGTCGGCGTTGTCAAACACCAGCTCGACGCTGGCGCGGCTGGCCGGTTTGCGCAGGTTGGTGCCGTTGAAGATGACGTCTTGCATCGACTCGCCGCGCAGCTCGCTGGCCTTGGACTCGCCCAACACCCAGCGCACGGCGTCCATGATGTTGGATTTGCCGCAGCCGTTGGGGCCAACCACACCGACCAACTGGCCTGGCAACTGGAACGTGGTGGGCTCCACAAACGACTTGAACCCGGACAACTTGATGGAATTGAGGCGCACGGAAAAACAGTAAAACTTTGGCTAACTTGTTGATTTGTATGGAAAACTTTGATTCATTCCGAATCGGGGTTCTGGCACTATGATAACTTGGGCTTTTGGCCGGATGCCCGTGTCAAAAGGTAATCTTCAACCCCTAAAAACCGCACGCCCCATGATCGACCGCGACATTGACATCCCCACGCCCGATGGCGCCATGAACACCTTCATCACTCACCCGGAGGAAGGCGGCCCGCACCCGGCGGTGATCTTCTACATGGACGCGCCGGGCAAACGCGAAGAGCTGCACGACATGGCACGGCGCTTGGGCTCGGCGGGTTATTACGTGATCCTGCCCAACCTGTATTACCGGCGCAGCCGCGATTTCAAACTCACGCCGGGCGGCGGCGAGGCCGAACGCGCCGTGATGTTCGAACACATGCACAGCATCACGCGCGCACACATCCTCACCGACACCCGCGCCCTGCTCGGCTTCATCGACAAAGACCCGGCGGCGCGGCAAGGCACGGCGGGAACGACGGGCGCGGCGTCAAAAATCGGCGTAGTTGGTTACTGCATGAGCGGGCCTTTCGTGTTTTGGGCGACCGAGGCCAACCCGGGACGCATCGCCGCCACTGCCTCCATTTACGGCGTGGCGCTGTGCACGGATGACGCCAACTCCCCGCACCGCGACGCGCATCTGATCGAGGGTGAGGTCTACGTGGGCGCAGCCGAATCCGATGTCTACGCCCCCCCAGAGAAGATCGCCGCGCTCGACGCCCACCTCAAAACCACCGGCATCCGCTACCGCGTGGAAACCTACCCCGGCACGCACCACGGATTCGCTTTTCCCAAACGCGGCGCGGACATCTACGACAAGGCCTCGGCCGAGCGGCACTGGGAGCGGCTGCATGCGCTGTTTGAGCGCAATTTGAAATTGCCGAGGGTGTGACGGGAATTGCATTCCGGCTGATTGCTATAATAGATATAGCAATAAATCCAATGTTTACGTGACTTCATTGCCGATTTTTATCTGAATTTCGGCAAAATCCGGCAAAATTACCCAATAATTAACACCCATGTTAATTATTGCCAAATACTTACCCCATTTGGAGGACGACAAATCTGGCGCACGGGCCCAAAATCACCGG
>JANMMR010000411.1:0-16616 GCA_031373455.1 Rhodoferax sp. | reverse complement strand
GCTGGCCTATGAACGCGCCGAATACCTGCCCGTCACCGCGCCAGCGGAAGAGCGCCAGGCCCTGCTGACCACGGTGGTGATCGGGGCTGGCCCCACCGGCGTGGAACTGGCCGGCACCATGGTCGAATTTGCCCACCATTCCTTGACCAACGAGTTTCGCCGCTTCAACCCGCGCGAGGCCCGCGTGTTGTTGATCGAAGGCGGCCCGCGCGTGCTGGGCAACCTGCCCGAGGTGCTGGGCGAAGCGGCCAGCCGACAACTAAAAAAACTCGGCGCCGAGGTGCGGCTCAATGCCCGCGTGACGCACATTGGCGACGGTGTGGTGGAGATTCTGGAAGATGGGCAGACGCGGCAGATTGCGGCTGCCACCATCGTGTGGGCAGCAGGTGTTGCCGCATCGCCGCTGGGCAAAGTGGTCGCCGCTGCGACCGGTGCCACGCTGGACCGGGCAGGCCGGGTGGTGGTGCAGGCGGACCTGAGTTTGCCCGGCTACCCCGAGATCAGCGTGGTGGGCGACCTGGCAGCGGCGCAGTCCCATGCTGCCGGCCAGCCGCCGGTGCCCGTGCCGGGCGTCTCGCCCGCCGCCAAGCAAATGGGGCGAGCCGCAGCGCGCAATATCCTGCGGCACCTGAAGGGCGAAGCCGCGCTGCCATTCCGCTACATCAACTACGGCGACGTGGCCACGATTGGCCGCAACGCAGCCGTGGCGGATGTGGAGTTTCCGCTCTTGGGCCAGGCGCGGTTTTCAGGCTTTTCGGCCTGGCTGTTCTGGCTTTTTCTGCACATCTTCTTCCTGATCGGGTTCCGCAACCGGCTGGTGGTGATGCTGGATTGGGCGCTGTCGTATTTCACCTTCAACCGGCATGCGCGGATTGTGCTGGGCAAGGACGATTGATGCTTTGTATGCCAGATTCATTTGCTATTAAAATAGTAGCTAACTATTGATATTTTTCGTAACTTCATGGCCTAAAAAGCTTGAGAATTGTGAAAATCCAGATTATTTTGACAAAATGTTAACACCCATGTTAACATTAACGTCAGCAAAACAAATCAGAACATGAACCCCACCCTTTGCGCCCTAACCGGCTTCATTGCCTGGTCCTTGCTGTTATTGGTTCTGATGGAGGCCATCCGCTCCAAACTGGTCCTCACCAAATCTGTCGCGGCAAATGGCTTCACGCCAGACAACTCGAACCTTTCCCCCTTCATGCAGCGCCTCGCACGGGCCCACGCCAACTGTATTGAAGGCCTGCCCATCTTCGGCGGTCTCATGCTGGTTGCGGCGGTATCCGGCAAAACCGCCATCACCGATCCACTGGCCTTCGTGCTCCTGTTTGCCCGCATCCTGCAATCCATCATCCACCTCAGTTCCCTGTCAGCCCTGGCGGTGACCCTTCGCTTTTCGGCGTTCGCGGTGCAAATGGCCATTGGCGTTTACTGGGCTGTGCGGCTTCTTGCGGTTTGAAGGCGGCTTAATCGCGAAGAGGCTAGGCTGTTGGGTTGGTCCGCCCACTTTTTGTTTCCCGCCGCTTGGCGACGTGTGCAGCAGCGCGACGACCGGTCAATGCCTACTCAGGCTCCACTTCCACGATCGCCTCAACTTCGACGGTGATGCCAAACGGCAAGCTTCCAACCCCGATCGCGGACCTTGCATGTTTGGCGCCGAAAACCTGCTCGAATAGATCAGAGGCCCCGTTGATCACTCGCGAATGTTCCTGGAAGTCCGGCACCGCGTTGACCATTCCAAGCAGCTTGATGACGCGCCTGGCCCGATCAAGGCTCCCGAGTTCTGCTCGAAGAATCGCCAGGATGTTCAGCGCAGCCAGCCGCGCGTGCCCTGCGGCCTCCTCGGTTGAAACGTCGGCGCCCACCTTTCCCTTGGGAATAGTCCCGTCCGCCCTCGCCGGTACGGTCCCGGACAGGTAGATCGCGTTGCCCATTCGCACCGCGTTCACGTAGTTGGCAGCAGGCGTTGGCACCTTCGGCAGTTCCAGCCGGAGCTCTTGGATCCGTTTCTCGATCGACACTCGTCCACCTCCACAATCTGCAGGCTCTCCATTGAACCTATCGCGCAGTCTACGCCATGCAGTCGGTCCCGCCTCAACTCAAACGTTCAAGATCCAATGAGCGCGGTGATTGGGCCACGCGGAGGCTGATATACGCGGCGACCTCATAAACGGAACCAATCACCTGCAATCAAATGCTCTCGAAAATATAGCGAACTACATTTATTCTGCGAGAGCCAAAAGGCTAAAAACATTTATGGATTTGCTACCCCAGCCACTCCAGCACCGGTTTGGGCATAGACGGGAAGATTCAGCTTGCGCCTTTTTCAGGTGTGAAGTGGCAAGCAAGCCAATGCGATCTGTTCGACGTGGCGGTGGTCGGTGCCGCAACATCCGCCAAAGACATTGAGAAATTTCAAGGATTGCCTCTTCAGACCGGCATAGTCCTGCGCCAGTGCCACCGGGTTTCCGATGTCGAGCGAAGGCGCGTCGTTCAGCTCGGCGTGGCTCATGGTGGAGGCGTTGGCGCGCAGGCCGCGGATGCGCCGCTTCCATGGCTCGTCTTGGCTGAGGGCGCTGCTGAAGTGGCTGGGATGGGCGCAGTTGATCATGTAGTAGGCCGGGTAAGCTGACGTGGCGTCGTCCACTTGTTCGATGGCCTCGCCCAAGGGCTGGCCGGTTGGAAGTTTGCCGTCCGTCTCCAACGTGAAGGAAATCACGACTGGCAAAGCCGCATTCCTGGCCGCCCGCGCCAGGCCGATGGCCTCTTCCGTGTAGTTCATGGTGATGGCGGTTGCCAAGTCCGCCGCGGTGCTGGCAAACGTTCCGATCTGCACGGCGTGGTAGTCCTCGGCTTGTTTTTCAGACATCTTTTCGCCGGGCACGTAGCCGTCGCCGCGCGGGCCGACGCAGCCGCTGATGACGATCGGCGTTGCCGGCGTTTCGAACTCTTTCCGGATTTCTTCAAGCAGGCGGACGCTTTTTCGGGTGGCTTGCGCGAGCGCCTCACGGCTGTAGCCGAGCTTGTCGCCCCAATCCGCGCTGGCCCGCCAGGTGGCAGTTTCGAGCAGCAGACCGCAGTGGTGCTTTTGGGCCAGCTGGGCGTAGGTTCGAAAGTACTTTTGGAGGGCACCTTCACCGCCCGGTGAGCTGAGCAGGTGGAAGGCGGCGAAATAGGGAAGGTCTTGCCCTTCGAGAAAAATCAGCGTGGTTTCAATGCCGCCGTCTGTCAGAAAAAAGCCGTCCCGCATTTGTGGCAGCGCTTGCCGGTACTTTGCCATGTGATATCTCCTTCAAATTTAGAGAGCCAGCCTGCAAGGGTTCAGTGCATTTCGGGCAACTCATTCAAAGAGTTTCATCGGCCCTTTGGCTGCTTTCCACCCGGCATGCCCGCCTGCCATATAACGCGCATCGAACCCGGCTTTGCGCAAGGTGGCGGCTGATTCGCAGCCTATATGGAAACCATAAACGCAGAAAGTGATGACAGGCTCTGCCTTGGACAACTCGCCCATCCATTCGCCGATGCGCTCGGGGTCGCGCCACACTGCGCCTTGCATCATCTCCTGGCTCTTGGTGGTGTAGTGTTTGGGGCGCGTGTCGATGATTTGCACCGACTTCCCCGCTTTCAACATCTCGGCCACTTCTTCGACCGACACGGCCGGCACGTCGCCAAACTGCGGCTGCACGAGGCGCGTGGCGGGCGCAGCGACCTGCCGGGCATTTTCATAACGCGATTGCACGGCACTCCACTCGATATTGCGCATGAATGCGGCCACGTAGGCGCCTGCATTGGCGCCGAACTCCAGGTGGTAGGCGTGTTCGTACATGTCCAGCGCGAGCATGGGAATGCCACCCGCAATGCCCTGGCTGTGCTCTTCCGTCACCTGGTTGATGAGGCCACCGTCGCGTGGCACATAGGTCAGCAAGACCCAGCCCGAGCCACCTGCCGAGGCATTCGCCAGCGCCGTGAACTCCTTGCGCCAGCGGTCCACCGAGCCGAAGTCGCGGGTGATGGCATCGGCCATCGTGTCCGGCACAGCGCGGCCGTCTCCACCGAGGCTGGCAAAATAAAGCTCGTGCAGGAGTGTCGAATTCAAAGCCGTGGCCTGGTCGCGTTTGAGGCGGCGGATCTGGGCGTCAGGCAGGGTGACTGCAGCGTCTGACGTCAACTCCTGCGTCAAGGCGTTCAGGCGTGCCATGGCCCCGCCATAGTTGTTTTCATAGTGGCTCTCGATCAATCGGGCCGAAATGCCGTTGAGCGTCCAGGGGCGGCAAAACAGCGGTTCGAGGGAGTATTTCACGGTGTTTCTCCTTAGACAATCAGGCTGCGTTGAGCAGCCAATCCGGCACCGGCTTGGGCATGGGCGGATAAGCCCAGGTGTGGGTTTCTCCACGACCATGGCAACACCAGGCATAAAGTGCGTCGTACATCACCATGCCGTGCGCCAGCATCTCGTGGTCGTTGGTGTACAGGCGTGAGAGGCCGAGCGAGACGGCCAGCAGGCCGGCGGCTTGGGGGGCGAGATCCAGGCGGTCGGTGTCGGCGCCCCGCACGATCGCGGCCAGGTCTTGCAGGCCACGGCCGGCGCCATCGGGCTGGTCTGCCAGCTTGTATTTCTTGATGAAGGTGTCAAAACTGCAATCTTCGCCGACATGGGTGAATTCCACACCAGGCACGTCATAGGGCGTGGCGCGGGTCTCTTTGGCCACGCGCATCACATCGGCGCTGGGCACATACAGAAACTCGGGTGATTTGTCGATGAAGCGCACAATCAGCCAGGGGCAGGCAATGCGGTCGATCTTCGGGCGTTCGCGGGTGATCCATTTCATGGTGCGTCCTTCAGTTAATTTCAAGGCTTTTGCAAGGGGGCTACCGGCAGCGCGGCCTTGCGCCACTCCTCGATGCCGCCGACGAGGTGGCGCGCGTCACGCCCGAGCGCCCGCAAACAGGCCGCCAGCGCCTGGCTGAGCTCGTGCCCGTAGGCGCAATACACGACCACCGGCTGGCCTGGCGCAGTGGCCGCCACGGCGTCTTTCCACTCCAGCCAGGCGGCCGGGTTGTGCCACTGGCCGCCACTGATTTCATCGGCCTCGGCGGCGCGTTTGATGTCGCGTCGCACATCGATGAGCACATGCTCAAAGCCGGCCTTGCGCCACAGCGCGAGTTCGTTGACGTGGATGTCGCTCATGTCATTCTCCTGGTGGTTGTGAATCGGGGGTTGGGTTGGGTTGCTGGTTTGGGCTGGGTGCGAATGCGTAGCTTTCAAGCGCGCATGGGCTTGAATCACCATCTGGCGTTCAACCGAATTCAAGCGCCCTGGCGGCCGGCGGGCGTAGAGGCTGGCGCGCTGCTCACAGGCCCGTGCCAGCCAGCGCGGCGCCGACGAGCGCCACAGCAACAACAGCAAGACAAGCAGGGGCATGATGGTCTCCTTGTTGATGGGTCAGGTCGTCAAATCGTCAGATCAAGAGTTTCCAGGCCAGGCCGGCCACGGCGCAGGCGGCGATCAACTTGATCACGCCGACCTTGTATTTGAAAAGTGCCACCGCGGCTGCGAGGGTGATGGCTGCAGACGCCCAGTCAAAGCCATTGAAGAAGCCGCCGCCAAAACCCTTGGGCCACCACACGTGGTAGGCGAAGAAGAGCGCCAGGTTCACGATCACACCGACCACGGCGGCGGTGATGGCGGTCAAAGGCGCGGTGAATTTGAGGTTGCCGTGGGTCGTCTCAATGAACGGCCCACCCGCAAGGATGAAGATGAACGACGGCAGGAACGTGAAATACGTCACCACCGTGGCCGCCGCCGCTCCGGCGAGAAGCAGTGAATCCGGGCCAAAAATTTGCTTGGCCCAGCCCCCCACAAAACCCACAAACGCCACCACCATGATGAGCGGGCCGGGCGTGGTTTCACCCAGGGCCAGGCCGTCGATCATCTGCGTGGCGCTCAACCACTGGTGGTGTTCCACGGCGCCCTGGTACACGTAGGGCAACACGGCGTAAGCGCCGCCAAACGTCAGAAGCGCCGCCTTGGTGAAGAACCAGGCCATTTCGCTGAGTACGCCGTGCGGGCCTGCCAGCGCCACCAGAAGCGCGAACGCGCCGCCCCACAAAATCAAGCCGGCCAAGGCGATCTTCAACAGGCCCGAACGGGTGAAGAGCGCGTGCGCCGGCGTGGGGGTGTCGTCGTCGATCAACGCCGGGCCATAACTTTTTTTGGCAGCGCCATGGCCGCCGCCGACCACAAACACCTCGGGTTTGAAACGCCCACCGAAATAACCGATCAAGGCGGCTGTCAAGACGATGAGCGGAAACGGCACGTTGAGCGCGAAGATCGCCACAAAGGCCGCTGCGGCAATGGCCCACAGCCAGTTGTTCTTGAGCGCGCGGCTGCCAATGCGGTGCGCCGCGTGCAGCACCAGCGCCGTCACGGCCGGCTTGATGCCGTAGAAGATGCCCGCCACCAGGGGGAGCGACCCGAAGGCGACGTAAATCCAAGACAACGCGATCAGGATGAAGAGCGACGGCAACACAAACAAGGTGCCGGCCACAATGCCGCCCCAGGTGCGGTGCATCAGCCAGCCGATGTAGATGGCCAGCTGCTGCGCTTCAGGCCCGGGCAGCAACATGCAGTAGTTGAGCGCGTGCAAAAAACGCTTTTCACTGATCCAGCGTTTTTGCTCGACCAGTTCGGTGTGCATGATGGCGATTTGCCCGGCTGGCCCGCCGAAGCTGATGAAGCCGAGTTTGAGCCAGTACCAGAAGGCCTGGGAGAAGCTCACTGGTGCGGGCGCCGCGGTGCGAGCGGGGGTGTCAAGCGTCGATGGAATGGCTGTGGGTGTCATGCTTAAGTCTCGGTGCGGTTCGGGGTGCGCCCTGCGTTTGCATAGAGCGCGTCAAAAACCGTGTGGGTGGCAGCGATCAGCGCGTCGTCGTCGGTGTGAACTTCGCGCAAACCGCTGAGCACGGCTTCCAGCCCGGCGGCCTGCGCGGCAGGAATGCCGCCGATGTCCAGGTAGTGCACCACGCGGGCGATCTGCTGGAGCCGATCATCGGCATTCAGTCCAAAACTCGCCATCAGCACCTCAAAACTAACCCGGTTGCCGATGTGGGTGAAGCGGGCGCCGTCGTAGTCAAAACCCAGCACACCCTTTGGCGCTTTGGTCGGGTCTTCGAGCCAAACAAACTCTGCCGCCCGGTCGATGAAACGCTGGATCAGCCAGGCGCAGGCAAGGCGGTCGACCCATGGGCGCGCGCGCGTGGCCCAGTGTTTGCCCTGGAATTTGGCTGTGACTAAGCGCGTGATGTTTCCCGCCACGGTGTGCGGCTCGCCTTTGGAGAAACGCCGGTCGAGTTCGGCGCGAAGCTGGGCCAGGTCGCCATCGGCTTGCGTGGCCGCCTGACCGGGGTAGTAGTCCACCCGCTTCAAATTCTGCAAGGCCTCGCTGATGCCGCGAAACCGCTTGCGTGCGTCGATTTCGCTCAAGCTGCCAAGTTCCGCGAGCGTATCGCGCAGGGTCTGGTGCCAAGTGGCGTAGGCGTCGCTGCGGTCGAACTGGGTGAGTATTTCCTGCTTTTGCGCTTCGTCTTTGGGCGACAGGGCCATTACCTGGGCGCTTCCGCCATGGTCCCGGACCTCGGTGGCCAATTGTTCCAGCGCGCTGGCGTGTTCGCTGGGAAGCACAAACGCGCCGTCGCGAAGGGCCACACAACCCAGGCTTTTGAGCGCGCGCCAGATGCGCAAACGCACGGCGTTGGGCTGTGTGGGCAAGGTGACGAGCAAAAGTGACCACATGGCGAAACTTTGTTTGTATCAAGTATTTCAGAAAGAGTAGTAAATATATCAAACAAATAAAAATTGTCAAGCGGCGCGAAATTTCATGGGGTTTACCGGGCGCTGCGTGGCTTGAGTTCCGGTGGCGTTGGGCCGTCATAAAATCATGGGCTATGCAAAATACCCAACCCACCCAAAAGCCCCACTGCCCCAATTTCTCCTCCGGCCCCTGCGCCAAGCGCCCGGGTTACGACGTCAGCAAGCTGCAACTGGACACACTGGGACGCTCACACCGCTCGGCGTTGGGCAAAAAGGCCCTGGGCCTGGCATGCTCAGAGACGGCGCGAATTCTGGGTTTGCCGGAGGGCTACCGCGTGGCCGTGGTGCCGGGTTCCGACACTGGCGCCATCGAAATGGCGATGTGGTCAATGCTCGGGGCGCGCGGCGTCGACGTGCTGGAGTGGGAGTCTTTCAGCGCCGGCTGGGTGACAGACATCGTCAAACAGCTCAAATTGCCCAACACCAATGTGCGCAAGGCCGACTACGGCGACATCACCGACTTCTCAGCAGTTGACTTCAACAACGATGTGGTCTTCGTCTGGAACGGCACTACCAGCGGCGTGAAAGTGCCCAATGGCGACTGGATTCCTGCCAACCGGCAAGGCCTCACGATGTGCGACGCCACCTCGGCCGTGTTTGCCATGGAGATGCCCTGGGACAAGCTCGACGTGGTTACCTACTCATGGCAAAAAGTGCTGGGCGGCGAGGGCGGCCACGGCATGTTGATCCTCTCGCCACGCGCCGTGGAGCGCATCGAGGCGTACAGCCCGGCCTGGCCGCTGCCCAAAGTGTTCCGCATGAAGTCGGGCGGCAAATTGAACGAAGGCTTGTTCAAGGGCGAAACCATCAACACGCCGTCGATGTTGTGTGTGTCCGATTATCTGGACGCACTGAAATGGGCCGAGAGCATCGGTGGTGTGAAGGGCACGGTTGCCCGCAGCGAAGGCAACCTGAAAGTCGTCGAAGACTTCGTGGCCGCGAACGACTGGATCTCCTTCCTCGCCAAATCCAAGGCCACGCGCTCCAACACCAGCGTGTGCCTTTCGGTGAAGGCCACGGAAGAGCAGGTCAAGAAGATGACCAAGCTGCTGGAGGCTGAAAAAGTTGCCTATGACATCGGCTCGTACAAAGACGCGCCCGCCGGCCTTCGCATCTGGTGCGGCGCAACGGTGCAGCAGGCTGACCTCCAGGCGCTGATGCCCTGGCTCAGCTGGGCCTACAAAGAAGTCACCGCGCCTGTGGCTGCCTGAAAGCCGCCATGTACAAAATCCGAACCTACAACCAGATCAGCGTCAAAGGCCTGGAGCGTTTTCCGCGCAAGAGTTACGAAGTCGGCAGCGACATCGGCAGCCCCGATGCGTTTTTGTTGCGTAGCCAGAAGCTGCAGGGCGTTGAAGTGCCCAAGTCGCTGATCGCCGTGGCGCGCGCCGGAGCGGGCGTCAACAACGTGCCGGTGGCCGAATACGGCAAGCTCGGCATCGTCGCCTTCAACACGCCTGGCGCCAACGCCAACGCCGTGAAAGAACTGGTGATGGCTGGCATGTTGCTCGCCACGCGCGGCATTTTGCCCGGCATGGCCTATGTGAATTCACTCACCGACATGAGCGACGCGGCGGCCATGGCGGCGCTGCTGGAAAAAGAAAAATCCCGCTTCGCCGGCGGCGAGATCAAGGGCAAAACCCTGGGCATCGTGGGCCTGGGCGCCATCGGTTCGATGGTGGCCGAAATGGCACTGGGAATGGGCATGAAGGTGGTGGGTTTTGACCCGGCGCTCTCCATTGACGCGGCCTGGCGGCTCTCGAATGAAGTGCAACGCGCCGAGAATTTGCTGGCGCTGATGGCGCGCTCCGACTATGTGAGCCTGCACGTGCCCGCGATGGACGCGACCAAACACATGATCAACGCCGCTGCGATTGCAGCCATGAAGCCGGGTGCGGTGTTGCTCAACTTCGCGCGCGAAACGATTGTGGATTCCGAAGCGGTGCTCAACAGCCTGGCCGCAGGAAAACTCGGCAAATACGTCTGCGATTTTCCCGAGCCCGCGATGCTGGGCAACCCCAACGTGATCGCCATGCCGCACATCGGCGCGAGCACCGAAGAGTCGGAAGAAAACTGCGCCGTCATGGCTGCCAACCAGCTCATGGACTACCTGGAAAACGGCAACATCACCAACTCGGTGAACATGCCCGCCGTGAGCATGGGCCGCACGCCAGGCGCAGGGCGCATCACCTTCTCCAACGACAACGTCTCGGGCGTGCTCGGTCATGTGCTGGGGGTTCTCGCCGAGCGCAAAGTCAACGTGCTCGACATGGTGAACAAGAGCCGGGGCGAGCTGGCGTTCAACATCATTGACGTCGAGGGCATGACCGCAGCGGAGGTTGTCACGGCCATTGAAGCGGTGGAGCATGTCATACGGGTGCGGGTGATCTAGCTGAGCCTCAAGGTATTGATTGCAGGCGGCGGCATCGGTGGCCTGGCAGCTGCGCTGGCCTGCGCCCGCGCGGGTTTTGCGGTGCAGGTATTTGAAAAATCTCCGGCGTTCGATGACATTGGCGCAGGCGTCCAGCTCGGGCCCAACGTCACCCGCATCCTGAACGCTTGGGGGTTGGCGGATGCGCTGAAGGCGTGCGCCGTCTTTCCTGAAAACCTGTGGGCGCGCGATGCGGTGGATGGCCAGGTGCTCGGCCAATTGCGCCTGGGCACCACGGTGCAACAGCGCTATGGCTCCGCGTATGCCACCGTGCATCGCGCCGACCTGCATGGGGTTTTGTTGCAAGCCTTGAAGAAGTTTCCTGCGGTCGACGTTCAACGCGGCACTGCTGTCGATTCGTTCAATGGGAATCACGCAGGAGATGGGGAAATCGGCCTCAGGCTGAGCGGCCCTGACTTGACTCAACAAACAGCAGCGGGCGATCTATTGGTCGGCGCCGACGGCCTGTGGAGCAAAGTGCGAAACCAGCTGCTTGGCGACGGCCCACCGCAAGCCACGGGCCATATCGCATTGCGCGCCCTGGTTGCGCAAAAAGACTTGCCGTATTCCCTGCAGTCGCATGACATTGCCGTGTGGCTTGGCCGCCAGATGCATGTTGTCCACTACCCGGTGCGCGGTGGCGACTGGCTCAATGTGGTGGTGCTCCTGGAAGGTGAGCTGGCACATGGCGCAGAAAGTTGGAACCACGCTGTCGATGCGAATTTTCTCTTGAAGGTGATGGACTCCACGCATGGTCCGCTACAAAATCTATTGCACTCCATAGAGCATTGGCAGGCATGGCCACTGAGCCAGCGTACCCCCATGGCGAGTGCCGCAGAACACGCGAAGGGCCGCGTGGCGCTGTTGGGTGACGCTGCGCACCCGATGTTGCCCTACATGGCGCAAGGTGCAGGCATGGCGATCGAAGATGCCGCCGAATTGGTTCGGTGCCTTGCGGCGCAACCTTCAACGGCGAATGGCTTGAGCACCGCGCTGCAACACTACGCCCGCGCCCGCTGGCAACGCAACGCCCGTGTGCAAAGCCGCTCGCAACGCAACGCGCAAATCTTTCACGCCACCGGCCTCGTGCGCTGGGTCGCAATGTATCGATGAAATTGCTGGGCGAGCGCCTGCTGGATGTGCCCTGGCTGTATCAGGCGTAGCCAACGCCTTGTGTATTCACATACAGCGAATACACAGAAGTTGTCGCCGCCATAAACAGCTGGTTGCGGTGCACACCGCCAAAACACACGTTGGCGCAGCGCTCGGGCAGGTCGATACGGCCGATCAACTGGCCTTTCGGGTTGAAGATGTGCACGCCATCCAGCCCCGCATCGCCCATGCCCCAGCCGCACCACAGGTTGCCGTCTACGTCGAGGCGAAAACCGTCCGGCGTGCCTTTGGCGCCGCCTTCGATCAGGGTGCGGCGGTTGGCCAGCAGCTTCACGCCGGCTTCGCCCGGAACAACATCAAAGGCCAGAATCTTGCGCGGTACCGAGCGCGATTCAACGATGTACAGGATTGCCTCGTCGGGTGAAAACGCCAGGCCATTGGGCTGGTTGATGCCTTCAGCGACCACCGCCATCGAACCATCCACATCGATGTGGTAGACGTTGGTGGGCAGTTGCGGCTCGGCCTTGTCGCCTTCGTAGTTGCCCAGAACGCCGAAGGACGGGTCGGTGAACCACACCGAGCCGTCTGACTTCACCACGATGTCGTTCGGCGAGTTGAGGCGCTTGCCTTCGAACGAATCCGCCAGCACCGTGATATGGCCATCGTGTTCCGTGCGCGTCACGCGGCGCGCCAGGTGTTCACACGTGAGCAAGCGGCCTTGCTGGTCACGCGTGTTGCCATTGCCCATGTTGGAGGGCTTGCGAAAAGGCGAAGTGACGCCGGTTTCTTCGTCCCATTTGTACATCACGTTCCCCGGCACATCGCTCCACACCAGTTGCCGCGTGTCGCCCAGCCACACCGGGCCCTCGGCCCAACGGAAACCGTGCGCAAGGCGCTCCACCTTGGCCAGCGCAAGGCGGTATTTTTCAAAAGAAGGGTCAACCGCCACGATGGCCGGGTCGGGCACGCGCGGGGCGGGTGTGAACGGGGTGAAGTCGGTCATCGTCTATTCCTTGCTGGTCGTCCGTGAGGTGTCCTTGAATTGTCCGCCCAAATTTTTCAGCAACACTGCCGTTGCCACCAGCCTGCGATTGCGCAAATCCAGCAGCGTGCGTTCTGACGACAAGGCCGTTGCCTGCGCGGTAACGACGTTCAGGTAACTCACGATGCCGGCGCTGTACTGATTGTTCGCTATGTCCAGGCTGCGCCCGGCGGCTTTGAGGGCGTCGGCCTGCAACACGATCTGCTCCTCCAGGCTGGCGGCGGCGACGAGGTTGTCTTCAACTTCCTGAAAAGCGGTGAGCACCGTCTGGCGGTAGCTGGCTGCCGCTTGTTCGACGCTGGCTTTGGCGGAATCGACCCCCGCCTGGCGTGCGCCGCCGTCGAACAGGCTCAGGGCGAGCGACGGGCCGAGCGACCAAAACAGGTTGGGCGCGCTGATGAGCTCAAGCAACTCGGAACCCCGAAACCCGGCGGAACCCGAGAGTGTGATGGCCGGAAAAAACGCATTTTGTGCGACGCCGATCTGGGCGTTGGCGGCGGCAACACGCCGTTCGGCGGCGGCAATGTCGGGCCTGCGCTCCAGCAACTGGGCCGGAAGCTGAACTGGCACGAATGGCGCAGCGGGCAACTCGGAGGTGCGCTTCAAGTCAAACGCCGCCGGCGGTTTGCCGAGCAGGGTGGCAATGGCGTGTTCGAGTTGGGCGCGATTGGCCTTGGCGTCGACCAATTGCGCCTGGGTGGCGCGCAACTGGGTGGTGGCCTGGGCCACATCTGCGGCAGAGACCACGCCGGCGTTGTACCGGTTGGTGGTGAGCTCGAGCGAGCGCTGGAATGCGAGTACTGAGCGCTCAAGCAAATCGGCCTGCGCCTCATTGCTTCTGAGCGCAAAGTAGGTTTGGGTGAGCAAGGCCTGCACCGAGAGGCGGGCCGCCGCCAAGTCGGCAGCGCTGGCCTGCACACGGGCTTCTGCGCCGCTTGCTGCCGTGGCCACCCGGCCCCACAGGTCAAGCTCCCAGGAGGCGCTGGCGGCAATCGAATTGAGGGTGTTCGGCGTGGAGCCCGCGCCATTGGCGCCATACGTGATGCCGCTGCTGACGCCTAGCACCGGGCTGCCGCTTGCGCGCGTGCTGACCAAGGCGGCGCGGGCCACTTGCACCTGGGCGGCGCTGGCTTTGAGGTTTTCATTGCCGATGGCTACGCCCGCCTGCAATTCATTGAGCACCGGATCGTTGAAAAGCTGCCACCAGGCATCGGGCACCTCAACTGGCCCAGCCTGTGAGCCTGCGCGGGCGGACTTCCACAGCCCTGCTTCCTTGAACGCAGAAGGCGTGTCTATGGCTGGTTTCTCGTAAGCCGGTGGCGTGGCGCAGGCGGCCAGCAGCAGGGCAACTGCCGCCGCCAGCAACGTGCGTTGTTGGGGCAGGTAAGGGAACGGTGTCATGATGGAGCCGATTGAAGTACTGGGGCAGCAGCGGGCATATGGGTCGCAGCGCCCACTTTGGCCGGCTTGACCTTGGGTGCAAAGAGATTCATCACCGCATCGCGCAGCCGGTCCATCAACACGTAAATGACCGGCGTGGTGTAGAGCGTGAGCAATTGCGACAACACCAGCCCGCCCACCACGGCGATGCCCAGTGGCTGGCGCAGCTCGGCACCGTCGCCGGCACCAAACCAGGTGGGCACAGCCAGCGGCACGGCACCAAAAATGGCCGCCACCGAAGTCATCAAAATCGGGCGAAAACGCAACTGGCAGGCTTTGTAAATCGCCTGCGCGGCTGTCATGTGGCCGTGGCGCTGCCGGGCGATGGCGAAGTCGATCATCATGATGGCGTTTTTCTTCACAATGCCAATCAGGAGGATGATGCCAATAAAGGCGATGATCGACAACTCCGTGTTGAACCACTGCAACGCCAAAAGCGCGCCAATGCCGGCCGATGGCAGGGTGCTCAAAATCGTGATCGGGTGGATCAGGCTTTCGTAGAGGATGCCCAGCACCAGGTAAATGGTGACAAGGGCCGCCAGGATCAACAAGGGCTGGCTCTCCAGCGATTTCGCAAATGCCCGCGCCGTACCCTGAAACGTGCCGCGCACGGAGACAGGCACACCGAGTTCGGCCACTGCGTTGTCCACCGCTGCCGTGGCTTCAGACAGCGAAACACCCGGCGCCAGGTTGAAGCTGATGGTCGAGGCTGGCGTGCCGCTTTGGTGGTTCACCGAGAGTGGCGTGTTGGTCAGCTCCAGCCGCGCGAAACTCGCCAGCGGGATGCGCTCGCCGATGGTGTTGATGAAGAACAGGTTGCGCAGAGACTCCGGGTTTTGCAGGTGCTCGGGCGCGAGTTCCATCACCACGCGGTACTGGTTGAGCGGGTTGTAGATCACGCCGACCTGCCGCTGGCCGAAGGCGTTGTTCAATGTGTTGTCGATGTTTCGAACGCTCAAGCCCATGCGGGCAGCAGCGTCGCGGTCGATCACGAGGCTGGTTTGCAGGCCGCGGTCTTGCTGGTCGGTGTTCACGTCGACCAGCTCGGGCAGGGCCATCATGGCGCGGCGGATGCGCGGGTCCCAGGTGCGCAGCTCTTCGAGGTTGTCGCCCTGCAGCGTGTATTGGTACGCGGCGTTGGCTTGTCGCCCACCAATACGGATGTCTTGCACCGGCACCATGAAGAGGTTGGCGCCGGCTTCCTTGGAGAGTTTTTCGCGCAGGCGCGTCACCACTTTTTCGGCGCTCGCGTCGCGTTCAGCCAGCGGTTTGAGCGACATGAACATCTGCGCCGAATTGCGCTGCGCGCCGCCTGTGAAGCCGGTTACGTGTTCGACCGCCGGGTCGGCCCGCACGACTTCCAGAAAGCGGTCAAGCCGCTGCTGCATCGCCTGGAACGATGTGGCCTGGTCGGCCTGGATGAAACCAATCACGCGGCCGGTGTCTTGTTGCGGGAAAAACCCTTTGGGGATGGCGCCGTAGAGATGCACGTTCCACGCCACCACACCCACAAACAGCAGCAGGGTGACGAATTGGTAACGCAGGGCCCAGGCCAGCGAACGCCGGTAGCCGCGCATGAAACTTCGGCCTAGTCGCGCGCTCCAGCGGCTCATGGCTGAAGGCGCGGTGGCCACTTGCTGCTTCATCAAGCGCGCGCACATCATCGGTGTGGTGGTGAGTGAAACCACCATCGAGACCAGGATGGCCGCTGACAACACCACCCCAAACTCACGGAAAAACCGCCCGACGATGCCGCCCATCAACAACACTGGAATGAAAACGGCGATGAGCGAGAGGCTGATCGACACCACGGTGAAGCCAATTTCGCGCGCTCCCGCGAGCGAGGCTTGCAGCGCCGATTGGCCGCGCTCCATATGCCGGCGGATGTTCTCCAGCACCACGATGGCGTCGTCCACCACAAAACCGGTGGCCACGGTGAGCGCCATCAGCGAGAGGTTGTTCAGGCTGTAACCACACAGGTACATCACCACAAAGGTGCCGCACAAAGACACCGGCACGGCCACGGCGGGGATCAGCGCAACACGCCAGGAGCGCAGAAAAAGCACGACCACCAGAATCACCAGGCCCACCGCAATGCCCATGGCCTTTTCCATCTCGCGCAACGAGGCGCGAATGGTCGGCGTGCGGTCCATCACCACCTCGAGGTTGATGCTGCTGGGGATGGTGGCGCGCAGGTGCGGCAAGAGCGCGCGCACCTTGTCCACCGCCTCGATGATGTTGGCCCCAGGCGCCTTGTTGAGGATCAGCAAAATCGACGGTTTGCCATTGGCCACGCCGTAGTTGCGCACGTCCTGCACCGAATCGACCACATCGGCCACGTCGGCCAGGCGCACCGCGCTGCCGTTGCGGTAACGCAGGATGGTCGGCGCGTAGTCGGCTGCCAGGCCGGCCTGGTCGTTCGCGCCAATCTGCCAACTGCGCGCGCCGTCTTCCACCGAACCCTTGGGGCGATTGGCATTGGTGGAGGTGATGGCGACGCGCACGTCTTCGAGCGAGAGGCCGTTGCTTGAGAGCCGGTTGGGGTCAATTTCAACCCGCACGGCCGGCAACGCGCCCCCGCCAATCGTCACTTGCCCGATGCCCTCGACCTGCGCCAGGCGCTGCGCCAGCACGGTGGAAGCGGCGTCGTACATCTGGCCGCGCGTCAGCGTGTCTGACGTGAGCGCAAGGATCATCACCGGCGAATCGGCCGG
>JANMMR010000398.1:0-13032 GCA_031373455.1 Rhodoferax sp. | reverse complement strand
GGTGGCCAGCTCGGGCCACACGATCCAGTGGCGTTGGGTGAAGGGCCACGCCGGCGACCCCGGCAACGAGCGCGCCGACAGCCTGGCCAACCGCGGCGTTGCACTCGCATTGAACCCCCGCTGAGGAACCGACTCGAAGCGGGTTGGCGGCGGCGCGGTGGTTTTGTAAAGCAGCGGTAAAGCCGGTTGTGAAGCTGCGAGTTTCGACCACGCCCAGCCGTGAAGGCCGTAGTTCCACTGAGGCCAAACCGGCTACGTACTGATACATTCATCGATTCTGCGCCTGGCCGGCCGATGGGCGGGCGCCACAACCACAGCAAGTATCCATGGCATCCAAAGCAAGTTATTACCTCACAGCCGTCGTTGGCATCGCAGCAGCTTCCGGCGCGGCGTGGTGGTACCAGTCCAAGCCCAAGAGTCCACAGGAAATCGGCGCAACGTCGGGTGCTGCGGCGAGCCCTGCGCAGGCTGCCTCCGGCCCCGCAGCCGCAGCTTCGGCGCCCCGCCCAGCCGGCGTGGAGGTGGCGAAGGTCGAGCGCATGGCCCTGCAGGACGATGCGCAGTCAGTCGGCAGCCTGCGTTCACGCCAGAGCGTGATGCTGCGCCCCGAGGTGCCCGGGCGCGTCAAACAACTCGGCTTTACCGACGGCCAGCGCGTGCGCAAGGGCCAGGTGCTGGTGCAGCTCGACGACGTCTTGCAGCGCGCCGAGATCAAACAAGCCCGCGCCCAGGTGTCGATTGCCCAAGCCAACCTGAAACGCAACCAGGAACTCGTGGCGCAGAATTTTGTGGCGCAGCGCGTGCTGGAGGAAACCGCCGCCAACTTGCAGGTGGCTGAGGCGCAACTGGCGCTCTCCTGCGCGCGCCTCTCACGCATGGCAATCCTCGCGCCATTTGACGGCACAGTGGGTATCCGCAACGTGAACATCGGCGATTTCGTCAAGGACGGCGCCGACCTGATCAACCTGGAAGACATCGGCAGCATGTTTGTCGATTTCCGTTTGCCCGAGCGGTTTCAGGGCAAGTTGCGATTGCAGCAGCCGGTCGACCTGACGCTTGACGCCTTGCCCGGGCGGGCCTTCAAGGCGCGCATCGAGGCGATTGACCCGCTGCTGGACGTCAACGGCCGATCTGTCGGCGTGCGCGCGGTGTTGCCCAACAGCGCTGGCGAGCCGGCCCGCGAAGCGGGTGGGCGGGGAGGACCGGGCGGATCAGGTGCTGGTCCTGCCGGTGGTCCAGGAGCGCGGCCCGCTGGAGCGGCTGCGCCAGGGCCGGGTGCGACAGCAGGCGCAATGGGCGCCAAACCGCCATCAACAGCGGTTGCATCAGGTACTCGCCCAAGCATGGGCGCGCCTGGCGCACCTGGCTCCCGTGCGGGCGCGGGGCGACCTGGAGGGCCTGGAGCCATGGGTGCACAGGCCACTTCGGGCACGCCCGCAGCGCCACGGCTTGACAGTGAAGGTTGTCCGATGGACCCCTCAACCGTAGCGGCCAACGCGGCTGCTGCCAATGCACCTGCCGGATCACCGGGCGCGGCGGGTGGCGGCATGAACCGTGGGCCGGTTGCAGGGGCGGCGGGCGCTGCAGGAGCAGCAGGCCGCCCGGGCGGTCCCGGCAGCGCGGGCGGTCCGGGTGCTGGCCATCCCGCACCTTTGCGGCCTGGCATGTTTGCGCGGGTCAACACCGTGTTTGCCACCAACGAAGCGGCGCTGGTGGTGCCCGAAGAATCGATCGTGCCCCAGGGTGGCCGGCAGTTTGTCATCAAGGCCGTCACGCCCGACCTGGTGCCTTCGGTGGATGTGTCGCAGTTGCCTCCCGAAGTCAAGTTTGTCTCGCTGCGCCAGGAAGTGCGCCTCGGGATCCGGCGCGCCGGGCGGGTGGAAATTGTCAGCGGCCTCGAAGAAGGCCAAAGTGTGGTGGTGGCCGGCCACCAGCGCTTGCAACGCGATGGCACGCCGCTGCGCGTGGTTGAGTTGGGCAGCCGTCCACCCCAAGGTGGTGGAGCAGCCGGTGGGCAAGGCGGCGCAGCCGCACCTGGCGCGCCCGGGGTTGCGGCCTCGGCGCCACTTGCACTGGCCGCACCCGCGCCCAGCCGCTGAACTTTTAGGAGACGTCCATGCAACTGGCTGAAACCTCCATCCGCCGCCCGGTGTTTGCCACGGTGTTGTCGCTGCTGATCCTGCTGGTCGGTGCCGTGTCATACACCCGCCTGTCGGTGCGCGAGTACCCCAAAATCGACGAACCGGTGGTTTCGGTCAACACCTTTTTTATTGGCGCGTCCAGCGAAGTGGTCGAGGGCCAGGTGTCGAAAATTCTGGAAGACTCGATTGCCGGCATCGAAGGTGTGGATGTGATCACCTCCATCAGCCGCCCCGAGCGCAGCCTGATATCCGTGCGGTTTGCGCTGACACGCAACGCCGACGCCGCCGCCGCCGACGTGCGCGACAAGGTCACGCGTGTGCGCCAGCGCCTGCCGCAGGGCATTGACGAGCCGGTGATTGCCAAGGTCGAGGCCGACGCGTTTCCGGTGATTTTTCTGGCCCTGACTTCCGAGACCCACACCCCCTTGCAGTTGTCCGAAATGGCCAACCTGCTGGTCAAACCCATCCTGCAGACTGCCACCGGCGTGGCCGACGTCATCATCCCCGGTGAACGGAAATTCTCCATGCGCATCTGGGTTGACCCAGACAAGCTGGCGGCCTACAAACTCACCATCCAGGATCTGGAAGACGCCTTGCGACGCTCGAACCTGGAGGTGCCCGCCGGCCGCATTGAAAGCAACCTGCGCGAATTCAACGTGACCGCAGCCACCGATTTGCAGCGGCCCGGCGAGTTCGGCCAGGTTGTCATCCGCAACGTCAATGGCCTGCCGGTGCGCATTGCCGACGTTGCGCGGGTGGCCGTCGGCCCGGCCGATGAGCGCAGCAGCGTGCGGCTCAACGGGCGCGACGCCATCGGCATTGGCGTGATCCGCCAAGCCACGGCCAACCCGCTGGAGTTGTCGGAAAGCGTGCGCGGCCTCTTGGCCAAGATCAACCGGGACGTGCCACCCGGCGTGAAAATCGAAGTGGCCAATGACAACTCGGTCTTCATTGACCGCTCCATCAAGGCCGTGTTCGTAACGATTCTGGAAGCCTCGGTGCTGGTTGCCCTGGTGATTTTCGTGTTCCTGCGCACCTTCAGGGCGTCGATCATCCCGCTCTTGGCGATCCCTGTGTCATTGGTGGGCGCGTTTGCGCTGATGGGCATGGCCGGGTTCAGCGTCAACACCCTGACTTTGCTCGCGCTGGTGCTGGCCATTGGCCTCGTGGTCGACGACGCCATCGTCATGCTGGAGAACATTTACCGCCATATCGAAGAAGGCATGGAACCGTTTCAGGCGGCCATCAAAGGGGCGCGCGAGGTTGGTTTTGCCATTGTGGCGATGACGATGACGCTCGTGGCCGTCTACACCCCGTTGGCGTTCGCGCCGGGGCGCACCGGGCGGCTCTTCACGGAGTTTGCACTGGCGCTGGCCGGCGCCGTGGTGGTCTCGGGCATGGTGGCGCTGACGCTATCGCCCATGTTGTCGTCGCTGCTGCTCAAACACAACCCGAACCCCAACTTTTTTGACCGTGGCATGGAGTCGGTGCTGCAAGCCGTGACCAGGGGCTACAGCGGCCTCTTGAACTGGACCTTGCGCCACCGCTGGCTGGTGCTCCTGGTAATGGTCGGCAGCGGCTGGGTAAGCTGGGTGGTGTTGGGTGACATCAAACGCGAACTCTCGCCCATTGAAGACCGTGGCGTGATCCTGGCGCAGATCAATGCACCCGATGGCTCCACGCTGGAGTACACCAACCGGTATGCCCGCGCCATCGAGCGCGTCGGGGACAGTTACCCGGAAATTGACCGCACCTTTGGCAACATCGGCAACCCGACGGTCGGCCAGGGCAATGTGTTTTTCCGCACTGTGCCTTGGGAAGAGCGCAAGAAAACCACGATGGAAATGGCGCGTGAAATGACACCACGTGTCGCCGGTCTTTCAGGCGTCACCGCCTTCCCGATCACGCCGCCTTCACTCGGCCAGGGCTTCACGCAGCGGCCGATCAACTACGTCATCATCACCTCTGACAGCTACCAGAATCTGGCGCAAACGGTGCGCCAGTTCCAGGATGAAATTGCCAAAAATCCGGGCTTTGTGCAGGTGGACACCGACTTGCGCCTGAACAAACCCGAGATCAAGCTTGAAGTCGACCGCGAGCGCGCCGGGGACATGGGGGTGCCGGTGGAGGCCATCGCGCGCGCCGTCGAGACCATGCTGGGTGGCCGCAAGGTCACGCGCTACAAAAAAGAGGGCGAGCAGTACGACGTGATCGTGCAAACCAATGCCACCGGGCGCGACACGCCGGATGACATTGAAAAGCTGTTTGTGCGTGGCCGCAACGACGCGATGATTCCGCTGTCTGCGCTGGTCAAGATCCGTGAGATTGTGGTGCCGCGTGAGTTGAACCACTTTGGCCAGCGCCGCTCGGCCACCATCACCGCCAACCTCTCGCCGACGTATTCGCTTGGCGAAGCCCTGGGTTTTCTGGACGCCACCGCCAAGAATGTGCTCAAGCCCGGCTACGCCACCGACCTCAACGGCATCAGCCGGGAGTTCAAGAACTCGTCCGATTCATTGACACTGGTTTTTGCCCTGGCCTTGTTGTTCATCTTTTTGGTTCTGGCGGCGCAGTTTGAAAGTTTTGTCGACCCGTTTGTCATCATGCTCAGTGTGCCGCTTTCCATGGCGGGCGCCCTGCTGGCCTTGAAGTGGTCGGGTGGCACCTTGAACGTGTTCAGCCAGATTGGCCTGATCACGCTGGTGGGCCTGATCACCAAACACGGCATCTTGATTGTGGAATTTGCCAACCAGTTGCGCGAGCAGGGGCTCGACACGCTGGCGGCCATCAAGAAATCTGCCACACAGCGCCTGCGGCCGATCATGATGACCACCGGCGCCATGGTGCTGGGTGCGCTGCCGCTGGCGCTGGCATCGGGCGCCGGCGCCGAAAGCCGCAAACAGATTGGCTGGGTGATTGTGGGCGGCATGAGCCTGGGCACCTTGCTCACCATTTTTGTGGTGCCCACCATGTACACGCTGCTGGCGCGCAAGTTTGCGCCGGGTGCCAAGAAGGAAAAGACGCTCGAAGAGCCGGTGGTTCTTCAACCGGCCAAATAGAGCAGGTCCCCGCTCCGGTGGGCCGGCTCCGGTTTCTGCGCAGCGCTGCTTCCGGTGTTCTTTGGCGTCAACGTACCGAGGCGGTGGCAGGGCGGCGCAGCCAGGCGAAGCTGATCTGCACCATGCCGGCAGACAAACCCAGCGCCACGCCAATTTGCCAGGCCATGGTGTAGGAGCCCGCCAGGTCGTAAATCAACCCACCGCCGAAGGCGCCCACAAAACTGCCCAGCTGGTGCCCGACAAACGCCACGCCGCCGAGCATCGCCTGCCAGCGAAGGCCAAAGGTGTCGACAATCCAGCCGGTGACGAGCGGCGCAACACCGAGCCACAAGAACCCCATGACGGCGGCAAAAATCAAGGTTGTCTCCGGTGTCGGCAAGGCCAAGAAATACCAGGCGACCGCAGCGGAACGAACCGTGTAGATGCCGCCCAACAAAACGAGTTTGTTCCAGCGCCCGCCGGCCCAGCCAAAAAACAGGCTGCCCAGCACGTTGAACGCGCCAATCATGCCCAACGCCTGCGCACTAAGCATCGGGTCCATGCCGCAAATGGCCAGGTAGGAAGGCAGGTGGGTGGTCAAAAATATCAATTGCATGCCGCATACAAAATAGGTGACCGAGAGCACCACAAACAGGGGGTTGCGAAAGGCGACGGCCAGCGCCGCCCTGGCGGTGTCGCCCTCGCCAGGCTTGGGTGGCACCGGCAGTGCATCGACCTTGCCTGCAAACCAGGCCGCCGGAATCATTACGAGGCACAGGGCTACAAAGCCCCAAACGCCCACCCGCCAGCCAAATGCGACAGACAGCGACTGGCCGATGGGCGCAGCGATCATCGCGCCCAAAGAACCCGCTGCAGAGACAATGCCCAGCACGGTGCTGCGCGCTGCCGCAGGCACTGGGCGTGATGCGGCAGCCATGGCCATGGCACTGCCGTTTGCCGCCAGTGCAGCGCCAATGGCAATACCCGCGCCCAGCATGATGCTGGTGAATCCGCCGGCAGTGGCCAGCAAGACCAGCCCCAGGGTATAGAGCAAGGCGCCACCGACCATCAGGCGGCGCATGCCGATGCGCACGCCCCAGGCCCCCGCAATCGGTTGGAGAAACCCCCAAGCCAGGTTCTGCACCGCAATGGCCATGGTGAAGTCGGCGACCGGAAGCGCCAGATCGCGCGTGACCGCCGGCATGAAAATGCCCAGGCTCTGGCGCAAGCCCATGGCGAGGGTCAACATCAGCGAAGCGCCAATCAATATGGGCAGGGAAGGGCGCAGTGCTCGAAACGTGGACATGGTGTACGGTAGCTGCTGGGTAAGTAAGGCGTCAATCTCCGGTGCGACACGGTGGTAGGATCTTCAGGCTGCGCCAAGGCGTTCAATGCCGCTTCAGGCTGTTCAAGGCCGCTTCAGCCAGCCGTTTTCCAATACTGGTACGTCCAGGCGCTGGTGAATCCGGCACGCCGGTACAGGCATTGCGCCGCAAGGTTGTCGGCATCAACCTGCAGGAACACCTGCTCAAAGCCGCGCCGCTTGGCCGCATCGGCCAGGCATGCCAACACGCGGCCGGCCAAACCCCTGCCGCGTTGGGACGCGTGGGTGCGCATGCCATGCACGCTGGCCCAGCCATGGGCGAAGAAAGCGACGCCGCCGGCCAGGGTCTGGCCGCCTTCGCGCAGGCTTGCATAAACGTTTGAGGTGGAGCGGCTCAGGTTTCGGATGCGGTGGGCGCCGTCAACCGGGTCAAAACCTTCGCCCAAAAAAAGTTGCGCCCAGGCCTCATCGGGCACGTCGTCTACATCGGCGGGCGCGTCACGGGTAACAGCCCGCATGGCGGCGACATTTCCGGTTTGCACCAGGGTGGCTTGACTGGCCTGGTACCCGCGAGCAGCCAATGCTTTGTGCAACGCGCTCAAACCCGAATTGATTGGGAGCCGAAAGACAGCCCTGTGTCCACGGTCCCGGTAAATCTGCTCGATCGCCAAAACCTGGCTTTGCGCATCAGCAAGACTCAGCCCGGCATGGCGCAGCGGCACAGCGCTCTTGGCCCGCCCAATCGTGCCGCTGTCCATCGGCAACAGCCAGCCGTCGATGGTGTCGATGACTTCAGGGCTGACGGCGTCAAGTGTCGCGCGTTCAATGGCCTCTACCCAAGCCTCAGGTGCCAATGACACCTCCATCTTTGCGGCGGATCGCCACGGTTGATGAGCGCGGCCGCCCGCCAGATTTGTAGTCTGGCCAGTTGGAGAATTTCGCGGGTTCGGCCGGGTCGCTGCGGTCGGTTGGTGTTTCGCCTGGGTGCTGGATGTTGATAAACACCGTGGTGCCATCGGGCGTAAACGTGCAACCGGTCACTTCACAATTGGTCGGGCCAGTGAGGAAGCGCCGCGTTTCGCCGGTGACGGGATCGCAGGCGAGCATCTGGTTGTTGCCGATTCGCTCGAATTCGCCTTTGTACATCTGTGTGGCGTGTGCGTCGGTCTGGATCCACAAGACGCCACGCGCGTCGAACGCAATGCCATCGGGGCAGCCATAAATATCCCCTTTGATGTTGCCTTTGGCTTCAGGGCGGGTGTTGGCCGGGTCGCCCGCCAACACCAGCAAATTCCATTTGAACCCGCCGCCGTCAAAATCGCCATCGTCTTTCCAGCGGATGATCTGGCCCATCGTGTTGTTGGCACGTGGGTTGGCGGCGTCAACACCCGGCTGGTTGGGCTGGCCGCGGGAGCTGTTGTTGGTAAGCGTGCAATACACCCAGCCATTGTTAGGGTCAATCGCCAGCCACTCCGGGCGATCCATTTTGGTGGCGCCCAATATGTCGCTGGCCTGGCGCGACTTGATGAGCACCTCACCCTGGTCGGCAAAGCCGTTGGCCGCGGTGAGCGGCCCTTGCCCGTGAGTGAGCGGCAACCAGCGGCCCGAGCCGTCGGCGTCAAAACGCGCGACAAACAAAGTACCGTGGTCGAGCAGGTCTTTGTTGGCCTGCGCCTTGGTGAGCCGGCCGCCGCCGGGTGCAATTTTGTCTCGGCTGACGAACTTGTAGATGTATTCAAACCGTGCGTCTTCGCCGGAATAGACCACGGCCCGGCCATCTTTGGTTACACCGACCCAAGCGCCTTCGTGTGCGGCGCGGCCCAATGCCGTGCGTTTAACGGGCGTGCTGGCCGGGTCCATCGGGTCCACTTCGACGACCCAGCCGAAACGGTTGAACTCGTTGGGATTCTTCTGCAAGTCAAAGCGCGGATCGAACTTTTCCCACTGGTAGGCGCCGTCTTTACGGGCGCCCCAGCGGCGTTGGTGCGGCGTGGGTGTTTCGGCGCCGCCAAAATAAAAGGCCCAGTTCTCTTCGCCGGACAGGTAAGTACCCCAGGGTGTTTGGCTCGATGCGCAGTTGTTCAAGGTGCCCAACACGGTGCGACCGGCCGGGTCTGCCGCAGTGCGCATCATGACGTGGCCAGCGGCCGGGCCAGTCACCGCGAAGGGCGCGCTCATGGGAAAGCGCCGCGCGTAACGCGAAGGCCGCACCATGTCCCACTTACCGTCTTTGAGTTCGACCTCAAACACAGCCAGGCCATGCGCGTTCTGCGATTTTTGAACCTTTTCCAGATTCATGTTGGCAAAGCCACCCACGTGCAGCAGGCCGTCGTCGGTGTATTCGTGGTTGATGGCAATCAGACCGCGGCGTGAGCCGTCCAGCGGGAAATACTCCAGGCCATCATGGTGCATGCCCATTTGAACGGCCTGCTCGGCTGCGGTGTTGGAGCCATCAGGTTTGAACGCCGGCATGTTGCCCGCAACGCCGATGGGCTCGCCCCATTGCGCAAGCGCCACGGCCACATAACCCTCGGGCACCACCAGCGCATCTCCCATGCCGACCGGAATCCCCTTGAACCCAAGCTTGGGCCCACTCTGGGCCACGGCCGCGCAGCCTGCCAAAGGCGCGAGAACCGTCGCCAGCGACAGCGCCGCGCCGCCCTTGAGCGCCGTGCGGCGAGCCGCATTGATGACTTCATGGATGGTGCTGTTGGACGAGCGGTTGCTGTCTTCCATGGTGTCGAAATCCTTGGCCATTTTTGTCTCCTTGTGGTTTTAAATCACGCCGTCAAACATCATCACATCCACCGCATCACCGGGCGCAACGTTGCCCTGCGCATGGTGCAGCACGATCAAGCCGTTGGCCTGTGTCATGGAACTCAACACCCCCGAGCCCTGGTTGCCGGTGATCTTGACCTGCAAGGCGCCGCTGGGCCCGGTGCTGACAATGCCGCGCTGGTATTCGGTGCGGCCCGGCTTTTTGCGGATCGCCTCCTGGCTCTCGGCCTTCAGCAAGGGAAGGGGCAGGTCTCTGGCGCCCATCATCTGCAGCAGGGCCGGGCGCACGAAGGCGAGAAAGGTCACCATCACTGCCACCGGGTTGCCCGGCAGGCCAAACAACACGGCGGCTTGGCCGCCACCGGGCCTGGCAATGCGCCCAACGGCCATCGGGCGCCCTGGACGCATGGCGATGCGCCAGAAGGCGACACCACCGGAGTTGCCGGCCAATTTTTTCATCATGGCGCGCGTGTGGTCGGCCTCGCCCACACTCACGCCGCCACTGGTGATGATGGCGTCAGCCTGCGCGGCCGCCTGCGTGAAAGCCGCTTCCAGCAGGACCGGCTCATCGTGCACCACGCCCATGTCGACCATCTGCACGCCCATGCGGGTGAGCAGGCCATAAACGGTGTAGCGGTTGCTGTCGTACACAGCGCCTTCACGGGGCGCCTCACCCAGCGAGAGGATTTCATCGCCGGTTGAAAAGTAAGCCACCTTGAGCCTTCGCCAAACCTTGAGCTGTTTGAGCCCCAGGCTGGCGACCAGGCCCAGGGCGGCGGGCGTCACGAGTTCGCCCGCGCGAAGCGCCGACTGGCCCAGGCGGATGTCTTCGCCCGTGGCACGGCGGTTGTCGCCTGGCTGGATACGCCCTGCGGGAACGGAGACCATCGTTCCGTCAACAACCACCATTTCCTGCGGCACCACCGTGTCCAGCCCGGTGGGCATGACGGCGCCGGTCATGATCTTCACGCACTCGCCTGCACCCATCTGACCGCGCCAGGCCTTCCCGGCAAAGGCCGTTCCCACCAACCGCAGCGCGAGCGCCTGGCCGGTTGCGAGCTGCGCGCCGTCAAAGGCAAAGCCGTCCATGGCCGAGTTGTCGTGCGGCGGCACGTTGACGGGCGAGACCACGTCTTGGGCCAACACGCGGCCCAGCGCATCAAACAGCGCCACCGATTCGCTTTGTGTGACCGGCTCGACCATGCGTGCCAGAAAACTGTTCACGGCCGAGGCGCTCAAGGCCTGGGGATCGTAGCCCTGCAACTCCGAGGCAATCTGGTCCAGCGACTTCATCGGTTCAAGCTCTGGCGCAAAGGCTCAAACCTTTTCCAGCGATTGCAGTTCAGCCAGTGTGTTGGCGTTGAAAAACGCGCGCGCGTCGTCGCCCGGCAAATCAAACGGCACCAACACCATGGGGTGCAGCGCCGTCCAGGCATCGATCTTGCGGCCACCTTTGTCGATGAAAGCGGCCAGGCTCTCCATCAACTCGATTTTCATCAGCGAAAAGACCGGTTGCGGGCGCAGGCTCGCGATTCCGTCGGCACCGGTCTCCGGGGCAGCAACCATTGCGATGTCGGCGTTGTCGCGGTTCATGGCTGCCAGCAGGCGCTCGACCATGTCCAGCGGAAACAGGGGTGTATCGCACGGCACAGTCATGAGCAGCGGTGTCTCGCAGCGCTCCAGCCCGGTCAACATGCCGGCCAGCGGCCCCGCGAACTCGCCGACGACATCGGGCCACACCGGCGCGCTGAAGGACTCGTAGGCGGCCAGGTTGCGGTTGGCGTTGATCATCACGCCGCCCAGCGGCCCACCGCTCTGGATGTTGAGCCTCATCAGGGTGTGCAAGGCCAATGGCGTGCCGTTGAAACTCTGCAAACCCTTGTCCACCCCGCCCATGCGCGAGCCACGCCCGCCAGCCAGGATCATCGCGGTGATATCAAATAAATTGGTCATCCGCCGATATAGCTCATTTCTACGCGGCGGGCGCCGACGCCGGCATCTGGCGCCATTTTGCTGCGCAGCTCGGAATAGCGGTCTTCGCGCGCACCCCAGATGTGGCCGATGGCCGATTCAATCTCCGCGTCGCTGGCACCGGTGCGCAGCAGCGAACGCAAATCATGCCCCTGGCTGGCGAACAGGCACAGGTACAACTTGCCTTCGGTCGAGAGCCGGGCGCGGTTGCAGTTGCTGCAAAAGGCCTGGGTGACGCTGCTGATCACGCCAATTTCGCCCTGCGCGCAGTCGGGCAAACCGAAGCTGTCGGCATAAGCCCATCGCTCTGCGGTTTCACCCGGTGCAGTAGGGTCAAGCTGCACCAGCGGCAACTGCGCGTGGATCAGTCTCACCAGGTCGGCCGATGGCAATACCTCGTCCATGCGCCAGCCGTTGGTGGCGCCCACGTCCATGTACTCGATAAAGCGCAGCGTGATGCCGCTGCCCTTGAAATGCCGCGCCATTGGCAAAATTTCCTGATCGTTGGTGCCGCGTTTGACCACCATGTTGATTTTGAGGCCGGTGAGTTGCCCCTGGGCGTCCAGCCCCAGGCCGGCAGCGCGCGCCGCCTCAATGCCTTCCAGCACATCAGCCACCGGGAAATCGACGTCATTCATGCGGCGAAACACGGCGTCGTCAAGCCCGTCGAGGCTGACGGTGACGCGGTTCAGGCCGGCCTCTTTCAGCGCTTTGGCTTTGCGTTTGAGCAGCGAGCCATTGGTGGTGAGTGTGAGGTCCAGCGGCTTGCCTTCGACGGTGCGCAACTGCGCCAGTTGCTCGATGAGGACTTCAATGTTTTTGCGCAGCAGTGGCTCGCCGCCTGTGAGCCGGATTTTTTGCACGCCGTGGGCGGCAAACAGCCGGGCAATGCGCGTCATCTCTTCAAACGACAACAGCGAGGAATGCGGCAAGTAGGCATAATTTTTGTCAAACACCTCCTTGGGCATGCAGTAATTGCAGCGGAAGTTGCAGCGGTCGGTGACGCTGATGCGCAGGTCGCGCAAGGGGCGGCCCAGCGCGTCGGCCAGCAGGCCATTGGCCACCACCGGCGTGGCGGGCAGGCGAAGTCCGGGCGCGCTCAATTCGGCGATGCGCTGGTCGATCAGCGGGATCACTCGGGCGGAGCGGGCGGTGGCGTTGTCTGTCATGGCGCTATTGTGCAACGGGCCTGGATTTGGAGCATTGACCCTGTCCCCGGCGCAGCCTAAACGCAGCGCGCGCCATCCACTTCAATGCACACGCCGCTGATGAAGGCCGCCTCGTCGCTGGCGAGGTAGAGGGCAGCGTTGGCAACGTCGAGCGCGGTCGAGAAACGCCCCAGCGGAATGGTGGCGCGGAATTTGGCCAGCACCTCGTCGGTGAGTGGGCCGCCGGCAAATTCCGGCCCCAGGCCGGTGCTCGGGTTGAACACCGGGTTGATGCAGTTGACGCGGATATTCTGTGGCCCCAACTCGGCCGCGAGCGACTTGGAGGTGGTGATCACCGCGCCCTTGGAGCCGTTGTACCAGGTCAAGCCCGGGCGCGGGCGCACGCCGGCCGTAGAGGAATTGTTGAACATCGCCCCACCCTTGTTGGCGCGAAACGCCGGCACCGCGTGGACCGTCGAGAGGTAAATGCTCTTGACGTTGATGGCGTAACAGCGGTCGAATTCTTCCTCTGGCACCTCCAGCGCCGGGCGGTTGCGGCAACGTTCTTCTGATCCGTTACGTCGACGCGGCAAACGAGCGCTGCACCGATCTTCGCACCGGCAGCTTTCACG
>JANMMR010000397.1:0-4640 GCA_031373455.1 Rhodoferax sp. | reverse complement strand
GTGCTTTGGATCAGGAATGAAATGGCCATGACCCGGATCAGGAAAACCATATTCATCCACTCCGTACCAAACACCTGGAGCACAAACTCCTCGGCCACCACGATCAGGCCGAAATAGAGCGGGTAGATCAGCAGTGCCGTTCTGGAGGTGACGGTCAAGACGCCGGTCTTGATTTTCTCCAGGTCTTCCTGGATTTTTGCGAACAGGGGAAAGGTCACCCGGTTGACTGTGCTGGTGATCAGGTGCATCGGCGCATACAGAATGGTTTGCGCCATGCTGTACAGGCCCAAATCCCTGGCGGCCAAAGCGCGGCCGATGACCAAGGTGTCAAAGTTGTTGCGGAAATAATTTGTCAAACCCGCGCCCAACAAGTAAAACCCGTTCTGGATGATGTCCTTGGCCTTGGAGAAATTGAATTCCAGGGTTGGGAGCCATTTCGCAAAATAGGCCATGGCGCAAAAGGAAAGCAGGTTTCCCACCATTGGCTGAAAGACCAGCCCCCAGATGCCATAACCGGCGTAGACCAACACCGCAGCCACCAGCGCGCCGGCCAGACTGCTGAGAGCCTGGCTGAGGGCTATTTCCTTGTAGGCCAATCGCTGTTGCAACAAGGCCATGGGAACTGGCGCCAGGAAGCTGAAGAGCAAGCCGATGGCCGACACCTGAAGCAGCGGCTGCACTCCAGACTTTTCGTAATAGACGGCGGCCAGCGGCGCACACCAGTAGACCGCTGTGCTCAAAGTCACGCCAATGCCCATACACACCCAAAAACATGTGCTCAACAGGACCGAGTCGTTCTTCTGGCCGCGGACCAGGCCTGCAGCGATGCCGACGTCGCCGATGACCTGGGCGAAGCCAATCACAATCATCACCATCGCAAAAAGGCCAAGATCCGAAGGGAGCAGCTGGCGCGCGACATAAATCGTCGTGAGCAAAGAGACAAGCTGTCGAAAACCCAGCGCCAGGCTTGTAAAGTAGGCGCCTCGAATGCCGGCTTGGGCCAGACTCACCGGGGTTCCCTGGTGCCAAGACTGCTCAACAAGGCCGCCAACGCAACGGAGCGACCCTGTCGCGACGCTTGCCGCACCACGTCAGCACCGGGCAGCGTTGAATTGCCTGACCGCCACTGGTTCACAAACGCCGGCAGTGCCAGTGCGATGTCTTGGGCAGAATCGATTTTCACAATACCGTCGAGCCCCGCTTGCCGCAAGACACCTTCCGTGTCACCCACCGGGTCCGTCAGTGCCAGAATCGGCTTGCCCGCCCGCAAGTATTCGTAAATTTTGGCGGGAATCTGTGCATTGCAGTTGCTGGCTTGCATCACCAATAACGCGTCCACTTGCAACATTTCGGCCAGCGCCTCGCGGTAGGCGACGGGCGGACATAACTCGATGAAATCGCCGGCGCCGTGCGTTTTGGCCAATTGATCCAAAAGGTCATCGTGAACCGATGCGCGAAAGCGGATTTTCAGATCCTGCGGGCCAAGTTGGCCTTCCTTCCTGAGATGGCCCAGCGCCATGAAGAGTTGGGTCGGGTCGCGCTCATAGGGATAAACAATGCCGCTGTGCAGCAAGATCATGGGTCGTCTGGTTTCGGCAGTTGACGCCGCTGGTGCTCCACGCATGGCCGAAGGCACTGCTGCTGACGCAAAACTCTCCTCGTCGTACCCGTTTTCAAGCACCTTCATGCGCTGAGCCGCTTGCGGGTAACGCTGCTGGTATTCGCGCGCGGCGCCGGGTGTGGTGAAGGTACACAGGCTGGCGTGAGCGGCTGCGTCGGCCTCGATGTCGCGGTACATCTGGCGGGTGACCAGGTCCGCGGGGTAATCCTCCTGCGCCATCGGGTCGCGGAAATCCGCCACCCATGGAATGCCGGTTTTTCGGTGCAGGGCCGAGGCGATCACGTGGGCGGTGGCGATCGGGTAGGTGGACCAGATCACGTCGGGTTTGAATTCCCGGATGAGTTTCATGCCCTGGCGTACTGCGTCAAATTTCCAGCTGATCCAGCGGTCCGGGCGGGCCATCCAGCCAAAATATCGGCCTTTGACCTGCAGGTGGCGCGCGGTGTCCAGCGCAAATGAGCGCCGCACCACCGTACCTGCGGGCACATCGGCCATCAGGTCGCCACTGGTTTTTTCGTAGGCGCGGGGGTTAGCGCTGAGCACCAGCGGCTGCCAGCCAAGCGACGGCAAATGCTGTACAAACCGCAAGGTGCGCTGGATGCCACTGCTGCCCGCCAAAGGCGGGAAGTGGTAGGCCACCATGAGAATTCTTTTCAATTGGGTACTTTTGCCTGCGGCGCATGGATTTTCTTGCGCCCATCATAAGTGGAATTTGCCGGTTGACCGGGCGCCACACAGGCCCAAACCAGCAGCAACAGCAGCAGAAGGAACCTTGGCGCATCGATTTGGGTATCGAGCAGGCCGCCCACAACAAAGCCGCAAACGGCCGCCAGCGCGCCGGCGGCAACCAGGTCCCCGCGCCCAGCGGCCCTTGCACCCCGGATGGCAGCCACAACCAGCAAAGCGACCAGCGCAACCAGGCCCAACCAGCCTTGGTCAAACAACACGCCGACAAACAGGTTGTGGGTGCGCCAGGGCGCGTGCAAGGTTCCTGATATGGAAAAAAACCAGTGGTCCAAACCCTGTGAGAAGTCGCCGTTGGCGAGCAGGTCCTGGCCATCCGGGGCCAGCAGGCGCAAGTTGTCAACGTCAAGCGTCGTTTGGGCCACGGCATGGGTCAAGGCCAGTTTGATGGGTCGCCTCAGTGGCGATGCCGCAGGTGCCAGGGTTTGGGTGTCAACGTTCACTTCTACGCTGCGCCAGGTGCCTTTGAGCGCGCCCAAATCAACGCCGGGCTCGACACACCGCGCTGATGTCAACAACCACTTCTCGCAGATCGGCACGCTGACTTTGGTGTTGGCGTGGCTGGGCCGCACGTCAAACCTGAGCCGGTAGTTTTGCCCGGGCTCGATCGCCACCCATTGCTCAACGCCGATCGCCTCACCCGCATCCAGCCGCAGGAACGTGTCGTCTTGCCCACCCCGTTTTTCGGATTTGAGCTGGTAGGTTGCAATTTTCGGATGGAGGGTGCTGCGCCAGTATTTGGTGTCGGGAAAGCGGCCCAGCCCCATGCCGAACACCGTGGTCATCACGTCGGGCTCCCGGATGGCCAACGCATCGCGCCAATGGGCAGTGCGAAATTCGAAGTCGGCAGCGGCGCTGGCCAGGCGCGCCTGCATGAAATCGCTTTTGTACACGGGTAAAGCGACAAGCAGCATGGTCACTGCCAAACCGGCCATGACCAGGACAGCGCGAATTTTTCTCGCCGATCTGAACAGCAGGGCCAGCAGCACCACGGCCACTGCAACAGCAAACGCAAGGTAACCCCCGCGCGAGTAGGTGACCGCCAGGGCGTAGGTACTGGCGAGAACCAGCAGCCCGCCGGACAGCCGCACCCCCCAGTGCCGACGTTCGACCACCAGCATCAGCTGAAACGGGATGGCGGCGGCGAGAAAACAGTCGACATAGGCACCACCGGTGTGGGCGGCAGAAAATGGCCCGGTAACCCGGTATTCGTTGAAATTCAGCAAGCCCGGGAAAACCACCCGCTCCCAGACGATCCACACCACGGTGAGCGCCAGGCCGACAACCAGGCCCCAAGAAAATTGCTGGCGCACATCGGTGCCCGCCGCAAAAAAGCGCCTGGACAAGCGCCAGATCAACCCGGCCCACAAGGCACCTTTGGCAATGCGCAAGGCGTTGTAGCTGCTGAAATAGTTGTTGAAGGCATTGGCGTCGGGCCATGTAAACGGCATCAGGCCACGCACGGTGCTGATGGCGAAACTCAAAGCCACCAGGCTGGCGATGGCCACAAGCAGAAGGTCGGGGGGCCCCATGGCGCCGCGCCTGCGCTTCACCAGCGCCGGAGCGCGCACCCAGGCAACCGCGAGTGTGGACAGCACCAGGGCGTCGAATTCGTCGAAAAAAAACCGGCCACTCCAGGGGGCCAGGTCAAAAACCGGCAATGCAGCCGGAATGACGGCAAACACCAGACGGGGCTGAAGCCAGACGGCGACACAACTGGCCAGGATCACCGCAGCCACCAACAGGCGCAACGCGGGAAAGGCCGCAAGCCAAGCGCCGATGCCGGCGAGGCAAACTGCCAAGGCCAACCACCGCAAACCCCGTGGCGACGCTGTGGCGGCAGGGTGGGCCAGTGCCGATGCCGTTGCCGTTGCCAGGCCACCCGCCTCCCGCCCAGAGGGGACGGCCCCTTGCGCAACGCCAGGCTTGTGTTGCTGCGAAAGCGGTTTGGCGCTCGAAAACAGCGCCAACAAACTGGTGGTGGCCCAAGCAGCAAATCCGGCAATCAGCAGGTTCGTGGGGTCGGGGTGTGCGCCAGGAATGAACAATTTGCCGGCTTCGACCCAACCAGCCAACAGGGCTGCGCCAAGCAGCGCCCAACCCGGCGCCCGTTTGTAACCCCAAGCGGCTACGCCCAGTGGCACATACGACATTGCCACCGCCGCGAGGCTGAACAGCGCAATTGCCTCGGTGGTGTAGTAGTGGTAATAAAACGGCATGAAGTTGACGCCGTCGAGCTGCGCCTGCGCTGCGGCCAAGCCGTGCCAACGGGTGG
>JANMMR010000377.1:0-12599 GCA_031373455.1 Rhodoferax sp. | reverse complement strand
TGGGCCTGCGCCACGCCCGACGCGAGCAGCGCAGAGCTGACACAGGCGGCCGTAGCCAACAATTTGAATTTCATGGGAGCATCTCCTTTGGAGGGGTTTCTAAAACAGTTTTGCGCGGGGGAGATTCTGGCAGACAAGCGGACTCAATTGAACTAGGGCTTACGCTGCCTTGAGGCGCAAAGCCGGTTCACTCACCAGCGGCAAACGCCGACGCGACGCCAGAACCTGTTCGATGTCCCGGTGCGCGCCATCGATGAGCACGAGAACCGCTTTTTCCGCCTTCTCGGCCTTGCGCTCAATCACGGCGTCCAGAATCGCGCGGTGCAGGGGCAACGAGCCAGCCGGGCCATCCTTGCGCGCTGTAGACAGCTCGAAACTGGTCCTTAGCAAGGCACTCAAGGCTTTGCCCATCTGGATCAACATCCGGTTGTGCGAGGCGTGCAGCAGCCCCTGGTGGAACTTCAGGTCGCTGGAGACGTAGTCGCCACCGTTCACCACAGCGTGCGTCATGCCGGAAAAAGCGGCTTCAAGGGCCTCGATGTCCTGCGCTGTAGCCCGTGCAGCGGCAAACTTCACGGCTGCGGGCTCCACCACACGGCGAAGGTCCTGCAAATCACGCACGAATTCGGGAGTCAGGCCGGCGCGCACCTGCCAGCGGATCACGTCGGCGTCAAACCAGTTCCATTGGTCGGATGGCAACACCCGCGTACCCACTTTGGGGCCGGTGTGGATGAGTCCCTTGGCAACCAGAGACTTCACCGATTCACGCACCACCGTGCGGCTCACACCCAGTTCCTCACACAGCAAGGGCTCCGGCGGTATGGCCGCGCCCACAGCATAGCGCCCGGCGACGATGGCTTCACCGAGGAAATCAACCGTGTTGCCGTGAACGTTTTTGATCATGGAAAGTCTTGCCCAGGTGCCTGCATCTATTGCCGGCGCAATGCCTCAGGCGGTGGGCGTCAACAGCGCCTGCCCCGAGAAGTGCGCCTTCAAATTGCCAAATGCGAGGTCCGCCATGGCTTTTCGGGTTTGCCAGGTGGCGCTGGCCGCGTGGGGCGACAAGACCACGTTGTCCCGGTCGATCAGCGCTTGCGGCACTTTGGGTTCGTTCTCGAACACATCCAGCCCGGCGCCGGCAATCACGCCGCCCTCCAGCGCGCGGATGAGCGCGGCTTCATCCACCACGGAGCCGCGCGCGACGTTGATCAAATAACCTTCCTTGCCCAACGCAGCCAGTACTTCGGCGTTGATCAGCCCTTTGGTGCCGGCGCCTCCTGGTGTGATGACCATCAGGAAATCCACCTCGGCTGCGAGCGCCGTCGCATTCGGATAATGCTTGTAGGGGACATCCGCGCGGGGTGTTCGGGTTGTGTAGGCGATCGACATGCCAAAGCCCTCGGCGCGCCGGGCAATCGCCATGCCGATGCGCCCCAGCCCGACAATTCCCAGCCGCGTGCCGCTCATTTTGCGCGCCAGCGGCGCCGGGCTGTTGAGCCATTTTCCGGCTCGCAAATAGGCATCGTTTTGCGGCACCCGGCGGGCCACCGACAACATCAGGGCCATGCCCATATCGGCCACGTCGTCGTTGAGAACGCCTGGCGTGTTGGTCAGCGGCAGCTTGCGGGCCTTGAGCGCCGCGACGTCATAACCGTCATAACCCACGCCAAAAACGGACACCATCTCCAGAGCGGGCAGTTTGCCGATCAACTCGGCACCCAGTTTTGACTCGCCACCACCGGAAACTGCGCGGATTTTGGGAGCGATTGCGGCAAAGCCCGCCGGGTCAGACTCATGGATGCGGTCGTGCACCGTGAATTCGGCCTGCAATTTTTCCATCAAATAGGGCCACAATTTGGCCACCACCAGCACATCGGGTTTTGACAATCTCGGCTCCACAGTTTCAAGTCTGAATCGATCAGAATTCGTTATCATATTACCATACGACCTTAGAAATTTCATGGAATTTTCATGACCACACCCCCCAGAAAACCCGCTTCAGAATTGCGCAGCCAGCAGTGGTTTGGCCGCCAGGACCGCGACGGTTTTGCCTACCGAAGCTGGGTCAAAGGCAAAGGCGTGCCGCATGACCAGTTTGATGGCCGGCCCGTCATCGGCATCTGCAACACCTTCAGTGAGCTCACCCCGTGCAACTCTCACTTTCGCACGCTGGCCGAGCAGGTGAAGATTGGCGTGTACGAAGCCGGCGGCTTCCCTCTGGAGTTTCCGGTAATGTCGCTGGGGGAAACCCTTTTGCGTCCCACGGCCATGTTGTACCGCAACCTGGCCTCGATGGATGTGGAAGAAAGCATCCGCGGCAACCCGGTGGACGGCGTCGTGCTGCTCATGGGCTGCGACAAGACGACGCCGTCGCTGTTGATGGGCGCCTCCAGCGTCGATTTGCCGACGATTGGCGTCAGCGGCGGCCCCATGCTCAACGGCAAGTGGCGCGGCCAGGAGCTCGGCAGCGGCACCGGCGTGTGGAGCATGAGTGAACAGGTGCGCGCCGGCACCTTGAAGCTAGCGGACTTTTTCGAAGCCGAAAGCTGCATGCACCGCAGCCACGGCCACTGCATGACCATGGGCACCGCCTCCACCATGGCCAGCATGGTCGAGGCGCTGGGCATCGGGCTTCCCGGCAACGCGGCTTACCCGGCGGTGGATGGGCGGCGCAATGTGCTGGCCCGCAATGCCGGGCGGCGCATCGTCGAGATGGTGCACACCGACCAGAAAATCTCCAAGGTGCTGACGATCGAAGCCTTTGAAAACGCCATTCGCACCTTGGCCGCGATTGGCGGCTCCACCAACGCGGTGATCCACCTGATCGCCATTGCCGGGCGGCTGGGCATCAAGCTCACCATCGAAGACTTTGACCGCCTCGCCAGCGAATTGCCCTGTCTGGTGAACTTGCAGCCCTCCGGTGAACACCTGATGGAAGACTTCTGTTACGCGGGCGGCCTGCCGGTGGTGATGAAAGAAATCGAGCACCTACTGCATAAAAATATTGTCACCGCCAGCGGCAAAACCGTTGCCGAGAACATCGCCGGGGCGCAAAACTATGACCCGCGCGTCATCAAGACGTTTGACGCGCCCTTCAAGGCCAATGCCGGCATTGCCGTCTTGCACGGCAATCTGGCGCCGCGCGGCGCCGTTATCAAACCCAGCGCCGCTACACCCTCGCTGATGGTGCACAAAGGCCGGGCGGTGGTGTTTGAAAACATCGAAGACTTCCACGACCGCATCGACGACGAAAACCTCGACGTCGATGAAAACTGCGTGCTGGTGCTCAAAAACTGCGGCCCCAAAGGTTACCCCGGCATGGCCGAAGTGGGCAACATGCCGCTGCCGCCCAAAGTCTTGCGCAAGGGCATCACCGACATGGTGCGCATCAGCGACGCGCGCATGAGCGGAACCGCGTATGGCACGGTGGTCCTGCACACCGCTCCCGAGGCCTCGGCCGGTGGCCCGCTGGCGATTGTGCAAAACGGCGACATCGTCGAACTTGACGTGCCCAACCGCAAGCTGCACCTGCACATCAGCGATGCCGAGCTGGCGGCCCGCCTGGCCAAGTGGCAACAACCCGCGCCGCCCATGGCTTCAGGCTACTGGAAGCTGTATGTCGACCACGTGCTGCAAGCCGACCAGGGCGCGGACCTCGACTTCCTGGTGGGCACCCGCGGCTCGGCGGTTCCGCGCGACAACCATTGAAATCATTTGACGTCGTCGGCCTGGGTGAAGCCATGGTCGAGTTCAACCAGACTGCGCCCAGCCTGCCGCATTACTTGCAGGGTTTCGGCGGCGATACCAGCAACGCCATCATTGCCGCTGCCCGCGCGGGCGCCCGCACCGGCTACCTCAGCCGTGTGGGTGCCGACACCTTTGGCGCGGCTTTGCTGGAACTTTGGCAACGGGAGAACGTCAACACGACCTGTGTGCAACAAGATCCCGATGCGCCTACCGGCATTTATTTTGTGACCCACGGCGCGGCGGGGCACGAATTCAGTTACCGCCGTGCGGATTCTGCAGCGAGCCGGATGACACCCGCCTGGCTGGTGGGCGGTGCGGCCCACGCCATCGCGGCAGCCAAAGTGTTGCATGTTTCAGGCATCTCGATGGCCATCTCGCCCTCGGCCTGCGACACCGTGCTGGCCGCCATGCGCCTGGCCCGGGCGGCCGGCACGCTGGTTTCATTCGATTCCAATTTGCGCCTGAAACTCTGGCCACTCGAACGCGCGCGCGAAGGCATCGAAAAAGCCCTGGCCTTGTGCGACATTTTTCTGCCCAGCCTGGAAGACATGGTCACACTCACAGGGCTTGCAAGCCCCGCAAAAATCGTCGACTGGGGCCACGCTGTGGGCGCAAAAACGGTGGTGCTCAAGCTGGGAGAAAAAGGCGCCATCGTGAGCAACGACGAGCGCAGCGGGCTGGTCACAGGCCGCAAGGTGCCGCTGGTGGACGCCACCGGCGCCGGCGATTGTTTTTGTGGCAACTTGCTGGCCCGTGTGGCGCTTGGCGACGACGTGTTCCAGGCCGCCATTTACGCCAACGCGGCGGCAGCGCTTTCCGTGCAGGGTTATGGCGCGGTCGATCCGCTGCCCTCTGCACACCAGGTTGCTGAAGAGCTGGCCATGCCGACCCCACGCGCATGATTGGCGTTGACTGGGGCACCTCGCACCTGCGCGCGGCGCGGCTCGATGGCGCAGGCAAGGTCCTCGAAGAACGCACTGCCGCGCATGGCGTGCTGAGTGTTGCACCCGGTCAATTTGCTGCCGTGTTGGAGGCGCTGGTCGGTGATTGGACAAATCAGGGGGCACAGACCAGCGGCGGTCTAATTTTGATTTCCGGCATGGCCGGGAGCAAACAGGGCTGGGTAGAAGCACCGTATTGCGCGTGTCCCGCCGGGTTCGCGGAAGTGGCGGCCCAGCTGCATTGGCTGCCGCCCCAGCCAGAGCCGCACTTCGCCGGCAGCCGCATAGCCATCGTGCCCGGTCTGAGTTGTGAACACCCGCATGCGCCCGACGTGATGCGCGGTGAGGAAGTCCAGATTTTTGGCGCCCTGGAACTGCTGGGCTTGGCGGACGCCTTGTTGGTGCTGCCGGGTACGCACAGCAAATGGGCCAGGGTACAAGCCAGGCGCGTGGTGTCGTTCCAGAGCTTCATGACCGGCGAGGTGTATGCGCTGTTGAGCCAGCATTCGATCCTCTCCAAAACCATTGACACGGCGGCGCCCCTGGACGAAGCAGCATTTTTGCAGGGTGTTGACCAGGCCATGGCCACAGGCAGCCTGTTGCACAACGCGTTCAGCACGCGCACGCTCTCGCTGTTTGCGCGCTGCAGCCCAGGCGAATTGGCGAGCCGACTCTCGGGCCTGGTGATCGGCGAGGAACTCAAAGCCAACCCGGTACCGCGCGGCGACGAAGTGGTCTTGATCGGCTCAGCGGTTTTGACCGCACGCTACACACTGGCATTGGCCCACCTGGGCGTGCAAAGCCGCCGATTGGGTTCAGAATCCACCTGGGCTGGCTTGCATGCGCTGGCCCAGACCCTCCTGCGCTGATCCCTGCCCATGGACAATTTCGAAAAATTCAACGTTGCTTTTGCCCAGCTGCCGCTGGTCGCCATCTTGCGTGGCCTACGGCCCGAAGAGGCGCTGCCCGTCGGCAAGGCTTTGGTCGACGCCGGCTTTCGCCTGCTGGAAGTGCCGCTGAACTCGCCCGATCCGATTCAAAGCATCGCCTTGATGGCCAGCCATTTCCCGCAAGCGGTCGTTGGCGCAGGCACCGTGCTCACCACCCAACAGGTTCGCGAGGTGCATGCGGCCGGTGGCCAGATGGTCGTCTCACCCAATTTCAACGAAGCTGTGGTGCGCGAAACCAGGCGCCTGGGCCTGGTCAGCCTGCCTGGCATCCTCACGCCCACCGAGGCCTTTGCCGCTTTGGCCGCGGGTGCCCAGGCGCTCAAACTTTTTCCGGCTGAGCTGGCCTCTCCCGCTGTGGTGAAGGCCCTGTTGGCGGTGTTGCCGCCAGGCACCCGCCTGCTTCCCGTGGGCGGCATCAGCGCCAGCAATATGGGCCCGTGGCAGGCCGCCGGTGCCGCCGGGTTTGGCATTGGCTCCAGCCTGTACAAACCGGGAAAAAACCCTGCGCAAGTGGCGCATGATGCTGCTGCCTTTATCGGGCCTTGCGCTTCAATGGCGTGACCTGAAACCCTGAAAATATCCAGACCATCAAAGGACGTCCTCCATGAGCAAACTCTCCAGCTTTCCCATCACGAAAAAATGGCCTGCGCAGCACCCGGAGCGCATCCAGCTGTATTCCTTGCCCACGCCCAATGGTGTAAAGATTTCCATCATGCTGGAAGAAACCGGCCTGCCCTATGAGCCGCATCTGGTGAGTTTCGAGAAAAACGACCAGATGTCGCCCGAGTTCATTTCGCTGAGCGCCAACAACAAGATCCCCGCCATCCTCGACCCCAACGGCCCGGGCGGCAAGCCGCTGGCGCTGTTTGAATCCGGCGCCATCCTGATTTACCTCGCTGCCAAGTCCGGCAAGCTCATGCCCAAGAGCGAAGCCGGCAAATACGAATGCCTGCAATGGGTGATGTTCCAGATGGGCGGCATCGGCCCGATGTTCGGCCAGCTCGGTTTCTTCCACAAGTTCGCCGGCAAGGACTTCGACGACAAGCGCCCGCGCGACCGTTACGTGGCTGAAAGCAAACGCCTGCTCGGCGTGTTGAACCTGCGCCTGGCCACGCGCCAGTGGATCATGGGCAACAACTACTCGATCGCCGACATTGCCTCGTTCCCCTGGATTCGCAACTTGGTCGGCTTTTACGGTGCCGGTGATCTGGTTGGGTTCGAGCAATACCCGCACGTCCAACGCGCGCTGAATGCGTTTGTGGCGCGGCCGGCCGTGGCGCGCGGGCTGTCGATTCCCAAGCGCGATTGATCTGGCGTTTGCACGCGCAGGCAAGGATCGTTCAAGAATCAACGCCCAGGCTGCATGACACAACAAGATATGCCATAAATACCCAATTTGGGTACGATTGACCGGTTTATGGCAATTTCATGACAAATATCGACCATCAAGTCACGGAGAATGGCAATAATTTGCTATATTTATTATAGCAGCTCATTTTTGAAGATTTTGCAAAAACACCAGCAGCAGCGCTGTGACGGCCTGTGCCTGCTCCTGTTGCACCCAATGCCCCGCGCCCGGCACCAAATGGCAGGCCACCATTTGGGAACAGGCCGCTTCCTGCATGGCTTCAAACGCGCCCGGCTTCTGGTAGATGCCCCAGTCGCTGGCGCCAGCGATGAATATCGAAGGCACGTCAATGCGGCGGCCTGAAAAGACCTTCAACTCGGCGGACAGGGTTTCGTCGATGCTGGCGCGGTACCAGTTGAGCGCGCCCTGAAACCCGGTGTGGGCAAACGCCTGGCTGTAGACGGCCAGCTGCGCATCGGTCAGCCATTGGCAACGCGCGACCTGCCCCGTCGATGGCATTTCATGCGCCACCGTTTGGGCCATGCCCTCGTGCAGATCCATCAGGTAATAGGTCGGCATTTTGGCCAGCTCTTCGGCGCTCACACCGGCGAGTTTGAAGGGCTGGTTGTGCGGCCAGTCGGCGCTCTTGTGGTGGTAATACGCGCGCAGGAAATCGTGGATGCCCTGCGGGGCATCGCGCATGTTGGCGTCGGCTTCGCGGGTGGCGTAATACCACTGGTAATGTTTGCGCGGGCGGGGCAACTGCGCCAGCGCTTGGTGCAGGGCCGGGCCCCAAGGGTTGGGCCTCGCACCATCGGGCGCTGCGCTTGAGACCTCGGGCGCGCCGCTGGTGATGGCGGGTGGCCCAGCAAAGGGTGCGCTCATCATCACCACGCTGCGAAACATGTCGGGGCGCACGAGCGCGCACCAGGCGGCCACCGAGGAACCAAAATCATGGCCAATCACCGCGCTCACATCCTGCCAGCCCATTGCGGCCACCAGGCCCACCATGTCGTGCACCAGATTCAGCGGCCTTGAATCGGCCAGCTTGCCGTCGTAGCGCCCGTCCCAGCCAGTCGTCTGGCCGTAACCACGCTGGTCGGGCGCAACCACATGAAAGCCGGCTTCGGCCAGCGGCCGCATCACCTTGCGCCAGCTGTAGGCCAGCTCCGGAAAGCCGTGCAGCAGCAAGATGCGCCCACATGGGGTGTGGTTGGCACTGTGCTCGAATCCGGCTTCGAGCACATGCATGGCCAGGCCGTTGACGCGGAGAATTGTTCTGGAACGGATGCCTGGTTCAAGCCCGGGCAGCTTGTCCAGATCAGGCAAATCAGCGGGACCAGGCAAAGTCATTTGTGCGTTTCCATTGAAGGCTTGCCCCAGCGCACCGGCCCGAACCACGCGCCCGCACGGATCGCCCAGGCATTGAGGCTGCCGTAAACCACCAGCGCCACCGCCTGCGCGGCAAAAACGCCGGTGAGCGAGGTCCAAAAGTGAATCGCCAGCCAGCCACCCGCGAGCGCAACTGCCAGGCGCACGATGTTGGCAATTACCGGCCACAGCAGTTTGCCCGCGCCTTGGGAGGCGAAATACAAAACGATGCCCAGGCCAAAGAAGCCGTAGGTCGGCCCGACGATGTGCAAATAATGCGCGCCGGCCGCGAGCATGGCCGGGTCGGTGTCGAAGAGGCGCAGCCAGGTGTGGGGGAACAGCGCGGCCCACAGGCCGACACACTCGGCCATGGCGAAAGACATTGCGGCGCCAATCCAGGTGGCCTTGAGGGCGCGCTCGCGCTTGCCCGCACCCATACAAGTACCAACCATCGCCACCAGTGGCGCGCCGAAACCAAACACCAGCGGCACCAGCAAATATTCGAGCCGCGAGGCGGTGCCGTAACCGGCAATCGCCGCCGTCCCAAACCGGCCCACCATCGCTGTGGCAAAACCGATGGCGATGTTGGTCGCGGCGGTTGAAAATATGCCCACCAGGCCGACGCGCAGGATGTCCCAAAACAGCAGTTTGCGCAGCGCAATACCGGTCCAGTTCAGCCGCAACAGGCTGCCTTTGGATTTGAGGTAGGCCACAAACACCAGGCTGCCGAGCGCGTAATACGCCAGCAGCGCCAGCGCTCCGCCCACGATGCCGAAGCCCGGCACCGGCCCCCAACCAAAAATGAGCAGCGCCGACAACGGGATCATCACCACTGCGCCGCCCACCATCACCAGCGCCTGCATCATCATGTTGCCGGTGCTGCGGATCACGGCCGAGAGCGCGTTGAAAAACCAGATCAACGCGGCGCCGGCGAAGACCCAGTTGGAGTACAGCAGCGCCGCTTCGAGCGCCTCACCCCGCCCGCCCATGAGCGCATAGATGGCGCGCCCGCCCAGCAGCATCACCAGCGTGAACAGGAGGCCAAAGGCCAGCGCGATCAGCACCGCATGCAGAACGAGCGCGCGTGCGTCGTCACGCCGCCCGCCGCCGAGCGCCCGCGCGATGGCCGAAGCAATGCCGCCGCCCATGGCGCCGTTGGAAGTCATTTGCATGAACATGATGAGCGGAAACACCAGCGCCATGCCGGCCAGTTGCGCGGTGCCGAGCTGGCCGACGAAATAGGTTTCGATCAAACCCACCGCCGCCTGCGACAACATTACCAGCACATTGGGCGCGCCCAGTCGAAGGATCGTGCGCGCGATCGGCGCATCGAGCAGGAGGCGGGTGCGCGGGTCCATCGGGTCGGCCGGTTCAGCCAAGTCAAGCGGCAGCGGGTCGCAGCACAGGGCTTTCCTTGATCGGCAAATGGATCAAGGCCGCGCCGACGGCCAGCACCACATCGATGTACCAGACCCAGTCAAAACTTCCGGTGGCTTCAAACACCTTGCCGCCGATGTACGCGCCGAAGAAACCGCCGATCTGGTGCACCAGCATCACCAGGCCAAACAGGGTGGCGAGGTTGGCGGTGCCAAAAAACTTGCTCACCAGCCCGGCCGTGGGCGGCACGGTGCTCAGGAAGGTCAGGCCCATGAAGGCAGCAAACGTCAACATCACCGGGCCGGTTTTGGGCGCCAGCAGGAAGACGATCACACCCACGGCGCGGGCCGCGTACACCAGCGAGAGCAGCGACTTCATGCGCCAGCGGCTGGTGGCCCAGCCCATCGTCACGCTGCCAATGATGTTGAACAGCCCGAGGATCGCCAGAGACCACGCGCCCCATTGCGTCGGCAGCCCGCAGGCGGCCACCACACCCGGCAGGTGGGTTCCCAAAAACGCCACGTGAAAACCGCAGACAAAAAAACCGCCCGCCAGCAGCAAGTAGCTCGGCGTGTTCAGCGCCCGGGCTATCGCTTCGCGCGCGCTCAACGGCGGCGCTTTGGCCGCCGCCGGGTGCCCGGCCGCCTGCGCATTGCCCTTGAGCAACCAGGCTGCGGGCAAGGCCAGCACAACGAACATCGCCAGCATCTGCATGGCGTTGGCCCAGCCAAACGACAGCAGCAGCAGGCCCGCGATGGGCGCCAGCAGGAACTGGCCCATCGAGCCGCCCGCGTTGACGATGCCCATGGCCATGCCGTGTTTTTCGGGTGGGATCAGGCGCGTGCAGGCCGCCATCAACACCGCCGGGCCGGCGATGCCCGCGCCGCCCGCGGCCATGATGCCGATGGCGAATATCAGCCCGGCGGTGGTGGTCATGTAGGGTGTGATAAAGGTGCCGATGGACACCATCACAATGCCCACGAGCAGGATGCGGCCCACGCCGGCCTTATCGGCAATGGCGCCGGCGAAAGGTTGGGTGAGGCCCCAGAAAATCTGCCCAAAGGCAAACGCCAGGCTGATGCTGGCCAGGCCAAGGCCCGTGGAAGTGTTGAGTGAACTCAAAAACAGCCCCATGGTTTGGCGCGTGCCCATGGTCAGCCCGAAGGTGCCGGCCGCCGCCAGCAGCACCAGCCAGATGGCGATGTGTTTCGGGCTGGATGCCTGGCTCACGGTCGTTTTCGGCGAAGGTTCATTCATTGGTTTGTCCATCGGGTGAAAGGAGCTCCAGCGATTCCTGGATCAACGCATGCAGCGCCAGCACGCGCCCAACGCCGAGCGTCTGGTTGATGCCCTCCTGGGCCACCTTCCAGCGGCGCTGCGCCTCCGCGCGTTTCACGCGGCCAGACTCGGTGACTGCGACAGCACGGCTGCGGCCGTCTGCACCGGCGGTCAGGGTGATCCAGCCCGCGGCAATCAGGGGTTTGAGGTTGCGCGTGAGGGTGGAAGGGTCGACCTTCATGGCCTGCGCCAGATCGCCAGGGCGCAGCGGCCCGAGCCTGGCCACATAAGACAACAGGGAATACTGCGTACCCTTCAACCCGGTCTTGCCGACTTCCAGGTCGTAGTGCTGCGCCACCCGGCGCATCAGCTGGCGCAGTTGCAGGTTGGTGCAGCCCTGGGGTCTGGGCAGTTCGATCGCTACGTCGTTCATCGGGGCATTGTCAGTCAAAAAGCCATAAGCGGTTGCATTTTTCGATTGTAGCTGCAATAATTGCATATGCAATGATTTTTTTGGAGGACCGCATGGCATTGAACCAAACTCCGAGCTTGACAGCTGGCTCGCCGAGGAAACCCGTGTCTTGCAGCGCCTGCATGCCGGCCCGGGCCCCGGCGTCGCGCGGCCCGAGCAGGTGGCGGGCATGAGCGGCCTGGCGATGATGCAGGCCCTGCTCGACGGCAAAATCCCCTATGCGGCCATCGCCGAGAGGCTGGATTTTCTGGTCATCGAGATTGGCCCGGGGTGTGCCGTGTTTCAGGGCACACCCGGCAGCAAACACCTTAACCCGCTGGACACCGTGCACGGCGGCTGGTTTGCCACCCTGCTCGATTCGGCCCTGGGTTGCGCTGTGCACACCGCCCTGCCGGCCGGGCGCTCGTACACCACCGCAGAGCTCGGCGTCAATCTGGTGCGCGCCATCACACCCAAGGTGCAGCGTGTGCGGGCGATCGGGCAAGTGGTCCACGTTGGGCGGCAACTCGCCACCGCCGAGGCCCGCCTGGTGGGGCCGGATGGCACGCTGTACGCACACGCCACCACGACCTGCCTGGTGTTTGAGCTGCCCAAAAGCCGCTGAACCGGCGACGCCCTGCTTGGGGTCGCCAAAGGCACAATGCAGGTCTACTTCCCACCGAATCCCAACCACCATGCACCTTTTGCACACCATGATCCGCGTTGGCAACCTGCAACGCTCCATCGATTTCTACACCAAAGTGCTGGGCATGACGCTCAACCGCACGAGCGAAAACCCGTCGCAGAAATATTCGCTGGCGTTTGTCGGTTACGGCACAAACCCCGAGCACGCCGAGATCGAACTCACCTTCAACTGGGGCACCGAAACCTACGACATGGGCAGCGCCTTTGGTCATATCGCCCTGGGCGTGCCGGATGTCTACGCGGCTTGCGCGCGCATCAAGGCGGCGGGCGGCAACGTAACGCGAGAAGCCGGCCCGGTCAAAGGCGGCACCACCGTCATCGCGTTTGTGACCGATCCGGACGGTTACAAGATCGAGCTGATCCAGCGCGCCTGATACAACGCGACTGATTCAACGCGGGCCACCCGCGCCGGGTCTTAAGCCGACAACCTG
>JANMMR010000365.1:0-10929 GCA_031373455.1 Rhodoferax sp. | reverse complement strand
CCCTGCGCAATCAGCGACACCACCAGGGTATTCATGCTCACGCCCTCCTGCTCGGCCCGTGCCACCAGACGCGTGTGCAGGCTTTTGGGCAGGCGCGTGACGAAACGGCCGGATTCGCCACCCGCACTGGGTTGGGGAATGGCGTCGCCCTGTTCTTGCGCCACAACCAGCCAAGCCGCTGCAGCCCCGTAGGCATCTGCAATCGCGGCTTCGGGCGTGGCACCATCACCCATGCAGCCGGGTAAATCCGGAAAACTGGCCAGCCAGCCACCGCCTTCGTCCGCGCTCAGCGGGCGGATTTCCACCGGGTAGTTTGCGGCCTTGTTTGCAGGTGTCATTCCCAATCTCCTTTCCCGAGTTTTACCAGGCGCACAAACTGACGGATATAGACCGCTTTGATCGGCCGATGTGCTGGCACGCTCACCTTGGCTCCGTTGGCGTGCCGCACGATGTGGTGGCTGCCACCGGGGCTATGCACCGTCAACCCAAATGTCCTGGCGACGGCGTGCACTTGCTCTATGCGCCAGTCCAGCGGATTTTTGGACATCGCTTTGAGCAATTTTTGCCCCTGACTCAGGATACTAAATGTAGTGCCATTTGAATAGCGATTTGAAAATCGGCTTGACAGGCATCATGCGGTGTATGAAGGACTATCTTGAATAGAGTGGGGTTGCAATTATACTGTTATTTTATACAGTACTATGAAAATCATCAATATTCATAAAGATCGTAGCTTGGTTAGCATCGCGAATGACGAGCCATGCGCACCTCAAATTACAGCAACCCTACCCGCCTATGCTGAGTTGCATTGCCTGACCAACTTCAGCTTTCAACGCGGTGCCTCGCACCCGGAAGAATTGGTGGCTCGCGCCCATGCCTTAGGTTATTCGGCACTGGCCGTTACCGACGAATGTTCAGTCGCAGGTGTGGTGCGGGCGCATGTCGAGGCGAAAAAACGGGGGCTGCACTTGCTGCTGGGAGCGGAGTTTGTGCTGCCCGCAGCTCAGCCTGGCGCGGGCTTCAAATTTATCGCGCTGGCACACAACCTCAACGGCTGGGGCAATCTGTGCCAGTTCATCACCGCAGCGCGGCAGGTTGCGCCCAAGGGCACGTACCAAGTGTCATGGGCCGGCAGCGACTGGGCCTCGCTTGCCGATTGCGAGATCCTGGTGGTGCCGCCGCGAATGGGCGGGCCTGCAGTTGGGCATCCACAGCAGGCGGGCAACTTCGAGAGCGCTATTACTTTAGAAGCTATCTGCGCCCATTTGACGAGAGCCAAGGCGCTGTTTGACTCAAGGCTTTGGCTGGTCGTCGAGTTGTTGCACCACATGGACGATGCCTTGTGGCAACACACTCTCACGCAGGCGTCTGCACTTACTGACGTGCCGCTGGTGGCCGCTGGCGACGTGCACATGCATGTACGCTCCCGCAAACCGCTGCAGGACGTGATCACGTCCGTGCGGCTGGGCTGCCCAGTCGCCGAATGCGGGTTTGCGTTGCAGCCCAATGCTGAAGCGCATCTGCGTTCGCGCGGGCGGCTGGCGGGCCTTTACCCGCCCGGCCTGCTGGGCAACACGCTGCAGGTGGCCGCGCGCTGCAGCTTCAGCCTGGATGAACTGCGTTACCAATACCCGCTGGAAACCGTGCTGCCCGGCATGGACGCAGCCCAGACCCTGCGGCACTTCACCCATGAAGGCACGCTGCGGCGTTACCCGCACGGCCTGCCGGTCGAAGTGGCGCAGCAGGTGGCGCTTGAGCTGGCGCTGATCGCCGAACTGAAGTACGAGATGTACTTCCTGACGGTGCACGACATCGTGCGTTACGCCCGCAGTGTGGGCATCCTGTGCCAGGGCCGCGGCTCGGCAGCCAACTCGGCGGTGTGTTATTGCCTGGGCATCACCGAAGTGAATCCGGCCGACAGCAGGCTGCTGTTTGCGCGTTTCATCAGCCGCGAGCGCAACGAGCCGCCTGACATCGATGTGGACTTCGAGCACGACCGGCGCGAGGAAGTCATCCAGTACATCTACAAAAAGTATGGCCGAGAGCGTGCCGCCATTGCCGCCACCGTCGTTACTTACCGCAGCAAGAGCGCGATCCGCGATGTGGGCATGGCGCTGGGCGTGGAGGCGGCGCTGGTCGATGCCGTGGCCAAAGACCACCACTGGTTTGACAACAGTGTGCGGCGCGAGGACGCCCTGGCCGAATGGCTGTCCGCCGGGCCGAACGGTGGCCAGGCCCTGTCGGGCGCAGGTATGCGCCAGCTCAACCAGTGGCTGGATTTGTCCACGCAGCTCATGGGTTTCCCGCGCCACCTGAGCCAGCATGTGGGGGGTTTTGTGTTGACGCAAGATCTACTGACACGCCTGGTGCCGGTCGAGAACGCGGCGATGGTGGATCGGTCCATCATCCAGTGGGACAAGGACGACCTCGACGCCGTGGGCCTGCTCAAGGTGGATGTGCTGGCGCTGGGCATGCTCAGCGCGATCCGGCGTTGCCTTGAACTCGTCGGCCAGCAGCGCGGCGCTGAATTCCGCATGCAGGATGTCCCGCGCGAAGATGCGGCCACCTACGACATGATCTGCGCCGCCGACACGGTGGGCGTGTTCCAGATCGAGAGCCGTGCGCAGATGAGCATGTTGCCGCGCCTCAAGCCCCGCAAGTTTTACGACCTGGTGGTCGAGGTGGCCATCGTGCGCCCCGGCCCGATCCAGGGCGGCATGGTGCACCCCTACCTCAAGGCGCGCAAAGACCCTCTCAACGTAAAGTACCCGAGCGACGCATTGAAAGAGGCGCTGGGTCGCACGCTGGGCGTGCCCATCTTCCAGGAGCAGGTGATGGAGATCGCCATGCTGGCTGCCGATTTCACGCCCGATGAGGCTGACGACCTGCGCCGCTCCATGGCCGCGTGGAAACGCAAGGGCGGCGTGCACAAATTCCATGACCGCTTGGTGAGCCAGATGGTCAAAAACGGCTACGAAGAAGCGTTTTCCGAGGCCATCTTCAAACAAATGCTGGGTTTTGGTGACTACGGTTTCCCCGAAAGCCATGCCGCCAGTTTTGCGCAGTTGGCTTATGTGAGCAGTTGGCTCAAGCACCATCACCCTGCCTGTTTTCTGGTGGCGCTGCTCAATTCACAACCCATGGGGTTTTATCAGCCGGCGCAGTTGGTACAGGACGCCAAACGCCATGGAGTTGTCGTGTTGCCGGTGGATGTGACACTGAGCGGCTGGGATTGCACATTGGAGGAAAACAAGGTTGTTCGCCTCGGCCTGTGCCTGGTGTCCGGGCTGAGCCGGGCCTGCGCCGATCGCATTGCAACAGCGCGTGCCGAGACGGCCTTCACCAGCACCGAAGACTTGGCCCTGCACGCCGGACTCGATACCCTGACCCTCAAGGCGCTGGCCAGCGCCGACGCGCTGATGGCGCTGTCAGGCCACCGACGCCAGCAGGTGTGGGATGCTGCCGCCCTCAAGATCGCGCCACCCTTGTTCAAGGCCGCGCCGGTGCATGAAGATTTGCTGGCGCTGCCCGCTGCCAGCGAGGGTGAAGAAGTGGTTTTCGACTATGCCGCTACGGGTCTTACTTTACGCCGCCACCCCTTGGCCCTGTTGCGTCCACAGCTGTCAAAAATGAAGCTGCTCACTAGCGCGCAGTTGCACAACCTGCCCAGCGGGCGGCGTGTGGCGGCTTGCGGCATTGTCACCGCGCGCCAGCAGCCGCAAACCGCCAAGGGCGTGGTGTTTGTCACGCTGGAAGACGAAACCGGCAGCGTGAATGTGATCGTCTGGAAAAGCCTGCGCGAGCAGCAGCGTGCCGAGCTGCTCAAGTCACGCTTGATGGCGGTGTATGGCGAATGGCAGCGCGACACCGAAAACGAGGGTCAGGTGCGCCACCTGGTGGCCCGCCGCCTGAAAGACCTGACGCCCCTGCTGGGTGGCCTGGCCACGGCGAGCCGGGATTTCCACTGATCAGGCTGCGATACTTGAACCTATGACTGCCCTCATTGACACCCATCACGCCCATGCCATGCTGGATGCAAACGGCATTGCCACGCTGACGCTGCGCAACGCCAAGACGCTGAACATTGTGGGCACGCAGGGGATCCTGGAACTGACCGTCGCCATCGACACCCTGCGAGCACGCGACGACGTGCGCGTGCTGGTCCTGCGCGGCGACGGCGACCGGGCTTTCATCGGTGGGGCCGACATCAACGAGATGGCCACGCTCACGCCGTCCACGGCAGAGGCCTTCATCACCCGCCTGAAAAACCTGTGCGAAGCCGTGCGCAACTTCCCCACGCCAGTGATCGCTCGGCTGTCGGGCTACACGCTGGGCGGCGGGCTCGAAGTGGCCGCCGCGTGTGACCTGCGCATCAGCAGTTCCACCGGCGTCTACGGCATGCCCGAGGTCGCGGTGGGCATTCCGTCGGTGATCCATGCGGTGCTGCTGCCAATGCTGGTGGGCCAGTCGCGCGCCACCTGGCTGCTGATGACAGGGGAGTCCATCGACGCGGCCACGGCTCTGCAATGGGGCCTGGTGCAGGAAATCTGTGATCCTGCACAGTTAGACGGCCGGGTTGCAGCATTGGCTGCGAGGCTGGCCGGTTTTGGCACGGCGGCGTTGGCGCAGCAGAAAGCCCTGATGCGCAGCTGGCAAAGCTTGCCGCCAGAGGCAGCCATCGAAGCTACGGTGGCTGAATTTGGCAGAGCCTTCGCTACCGGTGAGCCGCAGCGGTATATGGAAGCGTTCAAGAACCGAAAACGCTGAGCCAATCAGCACGGGCGAGGGCTCGGGCACGCGCGCAGCCGATACACTTCCAGACTCTGCAAAACGCGCTCGCCTGAAACTCAAAAAGCCATGACAAATTACGACCTCTACGCCATTGGCAACGCCCTGGTGGACTCCGAATACGAAGTGACAGACGCCCACCTCAACGCGATGAAGGTTGAGAAACGCCACATGACACTGATTGACGCGGCCCGTCACACCGACTTGCTTGGACAGATGAACGGCGTTCACTCGCGTAAAAGTGGTGGCGGATCGGCCGGCAACACAATCGTCGCGCTGGCCCAACTGGGCGGAAAAGCGTTTTACTCCTGCCGCGTTGCCCAAGATGAGCTCGGCGATTTCTACGTCGAAGACCTGAAAACCAACGGGGTTGACAGCAATTTGGCCACTGGCGCCAGGGCTACTGGCCAAACGGGCGAATGCATGGTGATGGTCACCCCGGACGCCGAACGCAGCATGAGCACATTTCTTGGCGCCACCGCCGACCTGGACCACACAGCGCTCAACCCCGCCGCGTTATCGGCTGCCAAGGTGTATTACATGGAGGGTTATCTCGCCGCATCTCCAACCGGGCTGGAGGCCGCGCTGCAAGGCCGCCACGTGGCCCGGCAAACCGGTGTGAAACTTGCGACCACGCTGAGCGACATGAGCATGATCAATTTCTGCAGGCCCGGCCTGGAAGCCCTGATTGGCGACGGAGTTGACTACCTGTTCTGCAATGAGGAAGAGGCGCAAACCTGGTGTGCGTCGAAAGATCTGAGCCTGGTGGTGTCGCAAATCAGCCGGCTTGCCAAAACAGTTTGCCTCACACGCAGCGCCAAAGGTTGTCTGGTTCTCGAAGGCGGCAAGCAGACCGAAGTGCCTGCTGCCAAGGTGAAGGCCGTCGACACCAATGGTGCTGGTGACATGTTCGCAGGGGCTTTCCTTTACGCCGCCACCCAAGGCCATAACCACGCCCAGGCGGCCTGGCTGGCGAACCAGGCCGCCGGGCAAGTGGTGAGTCAGTATGGCAACCGGTTGACGCTGGAAACCATGCGGGCCATTAGGTCGCGGTATTCGCAATTTGTGTCGGCCTGACGGGGCCGGGTTTTAGCCAAGCTGAGCTGGGCACATGATGAGCCCTCGCGCACAAAGGGCCCTGCTGCTGCTGGCCGCGTGTGTGTTGGGTGTGCTGGAATTTTTTCGGCATGAAACGGCGCCAGCGATAGCCCGCGCGGTGATCCCAGCCTCCTCGTTTCCTTCTGTTGATTCCAGGTTGGCGCTCAAGGACCGGGGCGAATTGCCGGTGCCACCCGGTACGCCGGCCGCCCATGCCAGCAATTTGCTGGCAATGCCGGTCAGCCACCGGTGCGCGGTGGTGGCATTCTGGTTTGCGGGCGAACGCGAAAGTGCGCCCGATGTGCAAATTGCTTCGTCATGTTTTGAACGCGCCCGCCAGCTTTGGACACCAGCCACATTTGTACTGAACCGGCACGAAATCAGCGGCAAGCTCGGCTACGGTATCCGCCGTCTGGGCAACCCGGTCGCATGGCTGGACGAAACCGGGCGGATTCATTTGTTTGTTGTGGCGACTGGTCCAGGCGGTTGGGCGGCCAGCCGAATCCTGCATGTGCGCCAAACCGATGTTGCAGCCGATTCTGCCAATCCCGTTTTTAACGAGCCGCGTGTGTTGCCCTTGGCCTGGTCGTGGAATGTCAGCCACCTCGTGCGAGGGTCCCCATTGGCCCTGGAAGACGGCGGCATGGTGCTGCCGGCGTATTTCGAACTCGGCGTGAAATACCCTTTGGCCTTGCGCTTCGATGCGGCCGGAGAATTGAGGGGCATGACACGCATTTCTGACCGCCGCGCGATTTTGCAACCCACCTTGCTCGCACTCAACACCGGCCACTGGCTGGCCCTGATGCGTGACAACCGCATAGAAGGCAAGATCGCCGTTGCGCAGACCGGCGACGGCGGGACAACCTGGCGTGATTTGCGCGACCTGAATTTGGCCAACCCGGATGCGTCGATTTCTGCAACCACCGTGGGTCCATGGCACTTTTTTTTGGCCCACAACTCCTCGCTGAAATCGCGCAAGGTGCTGGACTTGAGTGAATCTGCAAATGGCGTTGACTGGGTGCGGATGCAGACACTGGCAACGGGAGAAAGCTTCAGCGACGGCGGGAAAACCAAGGCGGCGGAATTTTCCTATCCTGCCACGGTGTGGGCAGACTCCAGCCTGTGGGTGTCGTACACCGAGAATCGCACGCGCATTGCCTGGCAGCGTTTCGTGGTGGAAAAATCGCCGTGATGAATTCACTTCAAATTTTGATGACCTGGATATCGACGGTTACGCCGGTGTTGCCGTCAGCGGGCGTATTGCGCTGGGTTCAACCCTTGTTTTGGGGCGTGGTGATGGCCTTTTTGGTCGCACAGGTGTTTTCGCGGCGGTCTGTACTGGTGCGGCGAACGGCCATGGTGGCGGCGTTTGCCTGGGCATTCCTCCCTGGCTCCTTGTCACCCACTTGGTGGTTGGGCCTGGCCTTTCAGTTGCCGAGTTGGACCACTGTTTTGCTGTGTGGGGCTTTTGTCTTTGCGCAATGGCCGCGTTCTATACGGGCCGAACCAAAACGCGAGGGCCTTGGATTTTTGGGCTGGATGGCGATCGTTTCTGGCTTGTTCCTGCTGCTGGATATGTTTATCCTCCTGCCGTTTGCGCTGTACCGATGGGGGTTCAGCGCCCTGGCTTTTTCGATATTGCTGGCCATCGCTACGGCCGTTTGGGTGGCTTCACAAAATCCGGTCCAGAGGCGCGAAGCGGCCGTCGCCCTGGTGGCAATGGCTTTGTTTGTGTTGACCCGCCTGCCCACAGGCAACGTTTTTGATGCATTGCTTGACCCCTGGTTGTGGCTGGTGTTGGCATTTCGGGCGGCCCGCCAGGCGGCCACAGCCTTGAAATCAAGGCTTTGACGTCACGATCCATTCACGCGCGAACAGCCAACTGAGGGACCACAGGTTTGCACTGGTGATATCGCTACTTTTGTGCCGCTCCTTTACCACCCAGCGCTCAGCCAACACGCGGCAAGACGGACGGCACGGTGGCTGACTTTGCCCGATTTCAGCCTGGCCCCAGACCACTACATCGTTCCGTTGCAGCAGACCATCAAGTGTTGCGCGGCTGGGCGTGTCGCCAGCCGTCATCGCCGCCATGTCAAAGGGTGCAATGTGGTTTCCAGGCAGTAAAAACTCAAATCGTTCCCATTGCGCGTTGAAATTGCTCGGAACGGCGATTGATTTGCCTTTTAGCGCCGTCATCACTGTCCCGTTGTAACGACCCTGCGGGCCGTCCAGCGGGGCAGCTGTCAGACCAAACCCACCATAAAACACCAGGCAAGCCGCGACGGTGCAAGCGCGCGTCCACGCAGGTTTTGCAACACCCGCTACAACCAGAGCGATCGCCGCCGCCAACACAAAGGCGGTGAGCAGAGCCTCAGCCGGGCTGGCGATTTGAACCTCAGCCATCACCCAAGTGATGCGCGCCATTACGAAACAGGCAAGGGTGATCAGCAAGCCCGAGGCCAAAAACCAGGCGCGCGGGATGTATTGCCACCACAACGACAACACAATTGCCAAAGCGGGCATCGCCGGAATCACGTACCGGGCCGATCGTTGGCTGGGCAACATGAACACCAGCGCCCACACCAGCAGCCAGGCGGTCAAGACGGGGGCGTGGGGTGGCCAGTACCGGAATGCTGTCCTGCTTCGGAATGCAACGACTGCGAGGCCAATGATTGCGAATGCGAGCAGGCCGGCGTTTTCAACAAAGGAAAGTGTTTGCGCCCACATGCTGGAGCCACCACCAAAAACGGCCTCGTGCCAATACCCGAGCTTGTCGCCCATTTTTCCAACGTTTTCGCCGATGACAAATTCGCGCCAAACCGCAGCAGGATCAGGGTCAACAGCGAACCACAGGCCAAAAATGCCGACGGCCACCACCACACTGAAGCCAACCTGCACGCTGGTGACCAGGAGGAATTTGATTTGCAGTGTCTTGCCAGTCAACACCTGCGCGCACCACAGGGCAGCGGCCGCGGGCGCAATAAGCGCAAAGGATTTGTAGGCAGAACCTAGACCCCAGGCAATGCCGGCGAAAAGCAAAAAACCTGTCGAAAAAGGCGTGATCACACTGACACCCGATTCACGCGCTGCCGGTTCTTTCCTGTACCCAATCCACAACAATGCAAACATCGGCAACGCCAGCCAAAATGTTTCGGGCGCGCTGGTAAGGTACGGCCGGCCGTATCGGTAAGTACTGAAAAAAGCCAGGTAAACGCAAGCCGACATCAGCGCGCGGCGCATGTCGCGGGTGATGCCGTGTACTGTCCACGCCACAAGCGCTGTCGTCAGAAATGTATAGATAAGGCTCGGCAGTCGCAGTGCAAAAAGTGACCAGTGTGTCCCCCAGTCACCAGCCACGATGGCTTGCCAGAAAAGGAGCGGCGGCTTCGTGTTGCGCATGTTTGGCAGGTCCGAAACCAGCGGCAGCCAGTGTCCCGATTCCGCCGTGAGACGCGCGATGTGGATGTAAACCAGTTCGTCCCCGTTGGTTGGAACGTACTGGCCGCCGAGACCCAGGCAATAAAACACGAGGGTCAGCGCGAGCAAAACGACCCACAGCCGGGTCTGCGGAATTTCTGTTGATGCGTACCCGTGGGCGGATTCCATGCTCATCGCCTGCCGGTCTATTGCCGCGTACGTTTCAGCCGGAAAGTCCAGCGGTCATTGGCCAGAAAATTGATGACGCTGGCCGCCACGATGGAGAGGACGTTGGCGAGGCGGTAATCCATGCTTTGCGCCAGCCAGATCGTGGCGCCGAACTGAAACGCCATGCCGAACCACGACGCCATGCAGTAGCGCCCAAACTGCACCGACAGCCGTTTGACCAATGGCTCCTTGGGGGCGCCCATCTCGATGGCCAAAGCTTCGCGGCGGTCGGCCCAGGTCCAAAGCCGGTTCCAGGTGAAGTTGCTCAGTGTGGCGATCAGGATGGCCAGGGCCAGCGAAGCAGCCAGTCGAATTTTCTCCGGACTGATCCAGTCAAACAGGTAAGACTGCGCCAGGTAAAGCACGGCGATATTGACCACCGTACCACTGGCGCCGACGATGCCGAACTTGATGTAACGAAATTTCTGTAACCACCGGACCAAAGCAGGGATGCGCATGACCACATTGTCACCGGGCGATTCAGGCCAGCGCGGCCAAGGCGTCGTTCAGCACGGGATCGGGCGCAATGCGTTTGAGGCACTGGTTGTCGCCGTCACAAAAAGTTTGACGGTGGTTGTAAGCCGAGAGGCAGGGCGAGCAGGCAATGCCGGACTCGTAGGTGCTTGCGCGCGCGCCCAGCGGTCCGTAAAGCTTGCTGGTTTCCGGGCCAAAGAACACAAAGGTGCGAATTGGCGTGAGGCTGGCAAAGTGGCCAGGGCCGCCGTCATTCGTGATGAGCAGGTCCGCGCTGTGGAACAACATCAACAACTCCCGGATCGAGCGGGTGTAACCGGTCAGATCCACGCAGTGCGGGCTTTGCGTCTGCTGCTGGATGTCTTTGGCCAGTGGCGCGTCTTCACGCAGGCCGATCAAACCGACCGCGTGGCCCGCTTCGCACAGGCCTTGCGCCACCCGCACATAGTGCGCAAGTGGCCACGCACGCTCGGGCAAAAGGCCGCCGCCGGCATACAGCAGTACGGCTTTGCGCGCCGACAGGCTGGGGTGATCCGCGAGGACTTTCTCACGGTATTGCACCAGCTCGCTTGGGGAAAATTGGACAGCCAGTGCCGTGTCGGGCGGCATTTGCCGAATTTCGGCCCCCTTGTGCCGCGGCATGCTGGCAAAGTGATGGGCGTCCAGCGCATCGACCAGCGATAAAAACTGCTTGCTGATGTGCTGGTAGGGGTTGTAAGGGATCGCGCGGTTGATGTGGCTGCCCCGGTAAAGGCCTTCCTGCGTGTGCGGCGTGAAACCTACCCGAAGCGCCGCTCCGGTAAGGAACGCCATCAAACTGCTGATCCGGGAAAAGAGTTCACAGTCAATCACCACATCCAATGGCAGGGCGCGCATGGCGCGGTGCACACGCCAGATGTCGCCCAACAGGCCGAAACCCGAGCG
>JANMMR010000279.1:0-9236 GCA_031373455.1 Rhodoferax sp. | reverse complement strand
TTGCCTTGCGCCAGGTACCGCACGCCGCCGTGCACCAGTTTCGTCGCCCGGGACGAGGTGCCTTTGGCAAAGTCATGCGACTCAACCAGCACCACGCTGAAGCCGCGGGCGGCCGCATCGAGCGCCACACCCAGACCGGTAGCGCCACCGCCCACGATGGCCAGGTCATAGGTGCGCGGCTCGGCCAGGCGCGCCAGCAGGTCCGCGCGCCGGGTGGGCAAGGGCTTGGCGCTGTCGGTGGTATTGGCGGTGTCGGTCATCGGCGCGAGGGCATTTCAGGCGAGCGCCCAGCCGCGCGAGCGCTCTACCGCCTGCTGCCAGCGTGCCCGCTTGGCCGCTCGCTCATCCGCGCCCATGGCGGGCTCAAAGCGGCGGTCCACGCCCCATTGCGCCGCCACCTCCTGCGCGCCTGACCAAAACCCTGTGGCCAGACCGGCCAGGTAGGCGGCCCCCAGCGCCGTCGTTTCCGTGACTTTCGGGCGAACCACCGGCACTCCAAGAAAATCCGCCTGCATCTGCATCAAAAGGTTGTTGCGGCAGGCGCCGCCGTCAACCCGCAGTTCCGAGAGGTCAATGCGCGAGTCCAGCGTCATCGCGCCAAACACGTCGGCCGACTGAAGGGCAATCGATTCCAGCGCCGCGCGGGCGATGTGGGCCTGCGTGGTGCCGCGCGTCATGCCCAGGAGGGCGCCGCGCGCGTGGCCGTCCCAATACGGGGTGCCCAGGCCGGCAAAGGCGGGCACGAGGTAAACGTCGCCGGTATCGGCCACGCCTGCCGCCAGCGCTTCAATGGCGTCGGCAGACTGGATGATTTTGAGGCCGTCGCGCAACCACTGGATGGTCGCGCCGCCCATGAACACCGAGCCTTCCAGCGCGTAACAGGCCTGCCCCTGCGGCCCGGCCCAGGCCACCGTGGTCAACAGTTTGTGCTGGCTCGGCACCGCTGCCGTGCCGGTGTTCATCAGCATGAAACAACCGGTGCCGTAGGTGTTTTTCGCCATGCCCGGCGCATAACAGGCCTGCCCGAAGGTGGCCGCCTGTTGGTCGCCGGCGATGCCGGCAATCTCGATGGGGGCGCCAAACAAGGCGTCGTCAGTCTCGCCCACCACACCGCTGGAGGCCACCACACGTGGCAACACACTGGGCGGGATATGGAAGAGTTTCAGCAGTTCCGTATCCCAGGCCATGGTGTGGATGTTGAACAAAAGTGTGCGCGAGGCGTTGCTGGCGTCGGTCACATGAAGACGGCCGCCGGTGAGGTTCCAGACCAGCCAGCTGTCGACTGTGCCAAACGCAAGCTCGCCGCGTTCGGCGCGGGCGCGCACGCCGGGCACGCTGTCAAGCAGCCATTGCAGCTTGGTGCCGGAAAAGTAGGCATCGAGCACCAGGCCGGTTTTATCCTGGATTTTTTTGGCCCACCCGGCAGCCCGCAATTCATCACAACGGCCCGCCGTGCGCCGGTCTTGCCAGACAATGGCATTGGCCACCGGTTCGCCGGTTTTGCGGTCCCACAAGACCGTGGTTTCGCGCTGGTTGGTGATGCCGACGGCGTCCACGTCGGCGGCGGAAATGCCGTTTTGTTTCAGCACCTCAGCCGCCACCGCGTGTTGCGACTGCCAGATTTCATTGGCATCGTGTTCCACCCAGCCGGGTTGGGGAAATATCTGCCGGAACTCGCGCTGCGCCACGGCAAACACCTGGCCCGCGCGGTCAAACAGAATCGCCCGCGAACTGGTGGTGCCCTGATCAAGCGCCAAGATGTATTTCATGACCTGGGTGGACCCTTTTTATGACACTGCGACAATCCTGCTGCACCTGCCGCAGTGTTTGCGGGAACAAATGCCGGAGACCCCTACATGAGTGAGCATATCGCGTTTATTGGCGGCGGCAACATGGCCGGCGCCATCATCAGCGGCCTGCTGCGGCGCGGCTTCACGGCCGGGCAGATCGACGTGGTGGAGCCGTTTGACGAGACCCGCCAAAAGCTGCAGGCCGGCTTTGGCATCAGCGCGCAAGCCAGTGCCGGGGCGTTTTTGCAGCGCGCCACACTCGTGGTGTGGGCCGTGAAACCGCAAACCTTCAAGGAAGCGGCCGAACCGGCGCAGGCGTTCACCGGCCAGGCATTGCATCTGAGTGTGGCGGCAGGCATTCCCAGCGGCAGCATCGCCCGCTGGCTGAACACCGAGCGCATCGTGCGCGCCATGCCCAACACCCCAGCGCTGATCGGCAAAGGCATCACCGGCCTGTTCCCGCGTGCCGCCGTGAGTGCGGCTGACCGGCAGCTGGTAGAACGCGTGGTCGCCAGCACCGGGGAGTGGTTGTGGATGAGCGACGAGGCGCAGCTGGACGCCGTCACCGCCATCTCCGGCTCCGGCCCGGCCTATGTGTTTTATTTTCTCGAGGCGATGGCCAAAGCCGGCGCCGAGATGGGCTTGCCCCGCGAACAAGCCTTGCAACTCGCCGTGAGCACCTTCATCGGCGCCGGTGAGCTGGCCCGTGCCTCCACCGAGACGCCGGAGGTTTTGCGGCAGCGCGTCACCTCCAAAGGCGGCACCACCTACGCGGCGCTCACGTCCATGGAAGGCAGCCAGATCAAAGAGCACTTCATCACCGCCCTGCACGCCGCCCAGGTGCGGGCCGGGGAGCTCGGGCGGGAGTTTGGCGGGCTGTGACGTACCCCTTGGGAAGCCCCTGCCGGGGTCAGGCGCCGATTTTGACCCCCATTTCAGCGCTTTCAAGCGAGTAGCTCCACCGATAACTTGCACAACTCAGTTCACTTGCGCCTCGGCCCGGCAGGCCACCCGCAGCGCAAAGTTCATGGGCATATGCAGCGACCGCATCGCTGTCGTAACCGGTCACGATGAGTGCCGAGTCAACCCCGCGGTCGGCGCCCCTGATGCGTTGCTCATTCGTCATTGCAGCCGCCTGCGCCCCTTGCAGAAAATGCGCACTGCCCAGGCCCGGCTTTTGGGGAACGGCTGCAAGCGCTTCCTCAAGCAGCCAGCGCCTCAGCGCTTCGGCATGCGAGGTTTCAGAGCTAAAGCGGATGAGTGCCGCTGCGCCACCTTGCCCGAAGCCAAAGCTTCCCACTACTTTGCACAGGCCCCTGTTCATTCCCCTGTAGTGGGGCATCATTCGCGTTGTCCACGGCGAGGGGTTGTTCAGCCTCGCCAGGTAAGCCTCTGACGCCAGCGTTGCGAGACTCTCGACCTCGTAGAGAACCATGTAACGAGGCCCATCCCCGGTGGCTAGCCAGCGTGTGCCGCGACGGAATCCGGGAATCGACAGGCGCTCTGGAAGGTGCTCCTGCGTGTGCCAGCGATCGTGTTCCGCGATGGCGTCGGCTTCAATATCGAACGACAGCAGCATGGCTGCTGAACCAAGCAGGGGCATGATGTTTTCGCGTAGGTTGGTGAGAGGGGCCTTCGATGCCCAACGTTGGGTTAGGCCGCACTCGCGCTCCGAGCACCGACTACTGGGGCAACCGAGAAGAGTGGTGATCGACGATCAGCCACTTGCCCTCTTGCCGGCGAAATGCCATGCTGAAGCGAGCCGGCGACGTAACGGGCTTTCCATCGCGTACCCCGTTGAAGGAGTACGTTCCGCTGTTGAGGGCAAGGTCACCGTAGACACGAACGTTCTGCTGGCCAAAGACGACCCGAGCATCGGGGCGCGCGGGAGCATCCTTGAAGTACTCTGCGACAGCGGCGGGCGTGGTGGCAATTGCCTTCAGATTTGTTCCCCAGAGTACGGCATCTGATGCATAAATCGCGGCAATGCGCTTGGGATCGCGACTGTCATAGGCCGCACGCCACTCGTCCGTAGCAGCCGCTACCTGCTGCATGGAGCCCTCGGGGGAACCGCCGGGCGTTGTTGAGCAAGCTGACACGAGAGCGAGTAGAAAGGCAGGCAACGAAATTCGCATAGCGACCCCTGACTTAAGAGATCTCGATGCTACACGTTATCGAGCGGTGCCAGAACTTTGCAATGATGACGGGAATCCGTAGCAGCGGGTGTGAGGCCTAACGCTGCGGTAGAGCCGCTGGCGCAGCCAGCGCGGTAGTAGTGGCGTGCTCGGCCGGTCGGCTCCGACCGTGGGTTAGCTCGCGCGTTCCAAAGATGCTGGCGCGTACGGCTGTGTCAGCTCACACTCAATTCCTCGTTGGAAATCTCGAATAGGTTTCCGTCGTCGCGAGAATGATGTGATCCGCCACGCCATTCTCGCGATGTACATTGGCCTCGGCGTAGGCGGGTGACGTCACCATGTCGAGAAAGGCGCTCCGCGACGGGTACCAAACCAGTACGACGTGATCCCAATAGGTCGCATCGGGATCGCCGAACGCGGCGCCTTCCGCCCTACCGGACCAAAGCACCATGCCGCCAACGCCGCGCAGCAACGGCGGCACGACAGCGCGGCTATATCGTTCGTAAGCGTCCTGGCCTGAACCATTTCCGTCGTCCGAATGCACCTTGTATTTCACAAGATTGACCATCACCACGGACCCCGTATCGGGAAGGCTGCGCAGCAAGTCCGCGTTGAGTTCCTTTGGTGCGCTCGGCATGTGTCTCCCTCCTCGCTGTGTGTGATCGTACGTTGGGATGTCCCGAACGTTCTCCGGGGCACCTTCGCCGAGAATAGTCAGTGGCCGAAGTCAGGACAGATCCACGTTAACTCGTAGCCACGAACTTCGCCTCGCGGGCAAACTCAATATACACCGCAAAACCTGCCGCTGAACACGACCAAGCCAACCAAAAAAATAGGACACGGCTCCTCGTTCTATTAAAAATGGCAACAAACCCGGCACCATCGTCAGCTATGGTGCTGTAGAACAACCGCCACGCAAGTGACGTTTGCATGGCCTGCCATCGATCTGAAACGGGCTGCATCGCCAGGCACCACCCCCTACATGGAATTCGCCGTCAACTCCAGCTGCTTGAGCCGCAGCGTGATGCGGTCCAGAAACTCCTGCGCCACGTGCGACAGCGTGCGGTGGGTCGGCGTGAGGATGCCGACTTCGATGCGGTTGATCGCGGCATTGGCCAGCGGCCGCCAGACCACCTCGCCACGCGCCAGCTCGTCCATGAAGCCGATCTTGGCGAAGAAGGAAATGCCCTTGCCGCCAATCAGCAGTCGCTTGACCATGGACGTCGAGTTGCAGGCGATGCCGGGCTGCAGGTCGTCCCAGAAGCGCTCGAACTCCGGCACCACCAGGCTGTGGATGGGCGAGAGGCGGCTGATCTGGATGAAGGCGTGGTTGCGGCAGTCGTCAAAACTGATCTGGGCCTTTTTGGCCAGCGGGTGGCTCGGTGCCATCACCACGCCGGGCGGGAACGCCGCTTTGGCCACCGCCTTGAGGCCGGCCGGCAGCTTGCCCAGGTAACAGATGCCGATGTCGCTGTCGCCGTTGACCACTTTTTCAGGCACCTCGCTGGGCATGGCCGAGGTGATGGCATAACTCACCGCCGGGAAAGACTCGGCGAAATTCTCCACCGCAGCGGGCAGAAATTCGATGAGCAGCGAGTCCATCGCCGCCACAGAAACATGGCCTCGGCGCTCGCCCTTGAGCGCGTCCAGCTCGGTGCGCATCAGGTGGAAGTCATGCAGCGTGCCGCGGATATGCTGCTGCAGGCGTTCGCCAGCCGCGTTCAGGCGGATGCCGGTGGGCACGCGGTCAAACAGCTCGGTGCCGAGTTCGTCTTCGAGCCGCAGGATTTGCCGGTTCACCGCGCTGGAGGCGACAAACAGGTTTTGCGCCGCCTTGCGGATCGAGCCGCAGCGGACAACCTCGAGGAAATACTTCAGGACAACAGCGTGCATGGCGGTCGGTGCGTCAGCCGAATACTATAATATTAATAGCAACATATCCATATAATACGTGACTTGGGTGCTCAAAAACCCTTGAACTTTCGGATTTTTGGGTAAAAGCACCCAATAATTAACATGGGTGTTAATTATTGAAAAAAACACCAATTGTGTTAACTTATGTGTTAATTTATTCGCTGGCAGCGGCTTCAGGTCAAACAGGTTCCAGCTCACCCAGGTTTCGCCACAAACGCCGTCACCAACGGGTGGTCAAACTGCTTGCTCGCCACCCCGTCGGCGCCGCCGGGTTTGCCCAGGGCGCTCACCGCAGGGCCAAAAAATTCGCGGTTGATGGCGATGAAATGTTGCAAATGCACGGGTGTTTCGACGTCTTCATGGATCGCCTCGGGCGGGCAGACCGAGACGCAGATGCCGCAGTTCACACACTCGTCCGGATGGATGTAAAACGTGCGTGCGCCTTCGTAGATGCAATCGACCGGGCAGCAGCTCACGCAGGTGGCGTCTTTGCAGTCGATGCAGCCGTCGGCAATGATGTAGGTCATGTCATCCCGCTCCCAAGCCGCTCAGGAGCCGGTCCACACCGGTTTGCGCTTTTCCTGGAAAGCCTTCACGCCTTCCAGGGAGTCGCTGGAATTCAGCGCCGCCACCAGCGCCGGCAAGCGCGCGGCCTGCGCTTGCGCGGGCGACATCTGGCCGGTCAAACGCACCACCTGTTTGATCGCTTGCACGGAGAGCGGCGCGCAGGCCAGGATGTCGTTCACCCAGCGCGCCACGGCCGCGTCCAGCTCGCTGCGCGGCACCACCTCATTGATCAACCCGAGCGCGAGCGCTTCGGCCGCCTTGATGCGTTTGCCCGTCAACATCATGCCCATGGCTTTGCGCATCGGGATCTGCCTCGCCAGCAGTGTCATGCCGCCGTCCAGCGGCAAGCGCCCCACCAGCGCTTCGGGCAGGCCGAAACTGGCCTCCTCGCAGGCAACGACGATGTCGCAGCCCAGCACCATCTCAAAGCCGCCACCCAGGGCGAAACCGTTGACCCGCGCGATCACGGGAATATTCAGCGTCTCGCGCAGCGCGATGCCGCCAAAACCACCCGTGCGCGGCGCGGCCCAGTATTCAAGGCCCGTCAAGGGCTTTTGGTTGGCCGGGAATTTCATGTCGGCACCGGCGCAAAAGGCGCGATCGCCAGCGCCGGTGAGCACGATCACACGAACGTTCCTGTCGTGTTCAAGCTGCGTCCAGATCGCCTGCAACTGCGCTTCCGTGGCGCCGTCTACCGAGTTCATCACGGCAGGGCGCGACAGCGTGACGGTTGCCACATGGCCGTCGATGGCCAGCGTGGCACCGTCGGCATCAGTTGGCGCGGCCGCCTTCATTTGGCTCCCGCCAGCTCGGCCGACCTTGCAGGCGTTTGTCCGGGCGTTTGCACAGCCGCCGCGTTGCGCATGGCGGCCAAAATTTCTTCGTTGTGTTGTCCCAGCTGCGGCGGCGCGCGGCGCAGCGTCACCTCCGCGCCCGACATCTCGATCGGGCTGGTGATGAAACGCACGGCCTGCCCTTCACCCGCGCCGGTCATGATCATTCGGTTGTGCAGGGTTTGCGGGTCCACCAGAGCCTCGCGCAGGTCGCGCACCGGCGCGCACAGCAAATCCTGCTCTTCCAGCTTTGCCAGCCAGTGCGCCTGTGTGTTGCCGGCAAAGGCCTTGCGGAACAGGCCGTGCAGCTCAGCCTTGTTTTTGAACTGCTGGTCGAGGTTGCAGAATTTCGGGTCTTGTGACAAATCGGGCAAACCTAGCGCCTTGCAGATGTCTTGCAGCGGATTCGCCTTGAAGGCGCCCACCAGCACCAGCACGCCGTCGCTGCATTCAAATGTGCCAGACAGCGGCATCGCGGCCCAGTTGACCTCGGAGTCTTTCATCATGATCATCGCCGCCTCCTGCATCTGCATGGCGAGCATGGAGTTGTAGAGCGAGACGCTGATTTTTTGCCCGGTACCGGTGCGGGCGCGGTGCAAGAGCGCCAGCAAAATGCCTTGCACCATGTGCATGCCGGCGGAGTAGTCGGCCAGCGCCGTGGGGTAAATTGACACCGGAATCGCATCGTCCGCACGGCGCGCCATCACGCCTGTCATCGCTTGCGCCAGCACGTCTTGCCCGCCTTTGTGCGCATACGGGCCGCTTTCGCCAAACCCGGTACCCACCGCGTAAATCACGCGCGGGTTCAACGCCTGGCAGTCTTCGAAGCCCAGGCCCATGCGGTCCATCACACCGGCACGGAAGTTGTTGACCACCACGTCGGCATCGGCAATCAGCGCCTTGACGCTGGCCATGTGTTCGGGGTTGCGCAAGTCCAGCGCCACGCTGCGCTTGTTGCGGTTCAGGCTGCAGAAGATCGGGTTGTCGGCGCCCGCCACCGGTGCAAACGTGGAGCGGCTCAAATCGCCCGCGCCCTGGCGCTCGATCTTGATGACGTCGGCGCCGTAGTCAGCCAGGGTTTGGGTGCAGACCGGGCCCATCATGACCTGGGTGAAATCGACCACGCGGATGCCGTCCAGCGGCAAACTGGCGCTCGCAGCGGACGCTGTGGTGTTAGCGGTGCTCATGCGGCCTCCAGGAGTTGCTCGGCGCGCTGCGCGATGCCACGGGCCAGCGCGGGCACGTCGGCGTTGCGCCCGGCTTGGTCACCCGGGTCGGCGCCTTGTGCGCGCAGGGTTTTTTGCAGCGCCGGGATGTCGACGTTGCGCACCGTCACACCGGCATTGAGGGCCAGCGCCGCCGCCACACCCGCCGCTTCACCCATCGCCATGCAGGGCGGAATTTCGCGCGAGATTTTTTGCGCCTGCGAGGTCACGGAAAAATGCCGCCCGGCCACCAGCAGGTTGTCCACGCCGCCGTTCGCCACCGTTTGCGGCAGCAAAACACGGTAAGGCATGTAGTAATCGCGGCCCCGCGCCACGCTGTCGGCAAAACGCGTGCGCGCGGCCAGGTCTTCCTTGGTCAACACGTAGTCACCTTCGAGCAGCCGGGTCTGGCGCACGCCGGTTTGCGGCGCCACGTCGATCACCACACACTTCTCAAAACCGGGCAATTTGGCGCGTACCAGGTCGACCAAAGCGTGGATGTGCTGGCGGCCCTGGATTTCGGCGCGGGTGAGGTCTTCGACCTTCAGGCCATCAAGCCCTGCCATGTGCGGGCAGTTGCACCAGACGATGCCGGGCAGCGGCGTCTTGAGCCACCAGAAGCCCCAGGAGCCGCCCAGCACCTTCTTGATCTGCCGGTCCAGCGCGGCGAAGGCTTCGGGCTCGCTGCGTTCGTAGGCCTCGGCGGCATCGGTATCGACGCCGCCGAGGCGGAACACCGTGGTCATGATGTAGTTGCCGCTGGTGTGTTGGGCGCCGGCGCTGGCGGCCACG
>JANMMR010000598.1:0-4953 GCA_031373455.1 Rhodoferax sp. | reverse complement strand
GCGATCTTCAGGTAGCCGCCGACGTGGTGCGTCACCAGTTCTTTCACGTATTCGGGGCTTTGTACGGCCAGGTCGTAACGCAGGCCGCTGCCGATCAAAATCTTCTTGATGCCCTTGAGCGCCCGCGCGCGGCGGTACATGTGGATCAGCGGCGCGTGGCTGGTGTTGAGGTTGCTGCAAATGCCGGGGTAGACGCAGCTGGGCTTGCGGCAGGCGGCTTCGATCTCGACGCTTTTGCAGCCGATGCGGTACATGTTGGCCGTCGGACCGCCCAGGTCAGAGATGGTGCCGGTGAAGCCCTTGACCTTGTCGCGGATGTCTTCAAGCTCTTTGATCACCGAGTCTTCGCTGCGGCTCTGGATGATGCGGCCTTCGTGCTCGGTGATGCTGCAAAACGTGCAGCCGCCAAAACAGCCGCGCATGATGCTGACGCTGAACCGGATCATCTCCCACGCCGGGATTTTGGTGGTGTGGTCGTGGCTGCCGTTTTCGTCCGCATACGCAGGGTGCGGGCTGCGGGCGTAAGGCAAGTCGAAAACGAAATCCATCTCGGCAGTTGTCAACGGGATGGGCGGCGGGGTGATCCAGACATCGCGCGCCGTTGCGCCTTCGCCATGCGCTTGCACGAGGGCGCGGGCGTTGCCGGGGTTGGTTTCCAGGTGCAAGACGCGGTTGGCGTGAGCGTAGAGCACAGCGTCTGATTTGACTTGCTCGTAGCTCGGCAGGCGGATCACGCTGCGGTCCCGCGGTGGCACTTTCTGTTTGCCGCCTTTGCCACCTGAGGATTCGCGGGAAGATACCCAATTTGGGTTCGAAACGAAGGAAATCACGCTTTCAGTCGCAATTTTTGAGTTTTTTTTACCCTCAAGTCTCGTATTTACTTGATTGTTTGCTACATTATTAATAGCATTGCTCGCCCCCGAATTTTCGGCGTCTTCCTTCGCGCAGCTGCTGCCCTGCCCCGCAGCCTGTTCGCTGGTCGTCTGGTAGGGGTTGACATGGTCTTCCACGCGGCCGGGCATGTCTACCTCGGTTGAGTCAATCTCGAACCAGCCCAAGCGGGTTTCGTCATCGGGCCGGCGCACGAAGGCCGTGCCGCGCACGTCGGTGATGTTTTGCACGGGCTCCCGCGCGCCCAAGCGATGCGCGATTTCAACGATGGCGCGCTCGGCGTTGCCGTACAGCAGCAAATCACACTTGGCGTCGACCACGATGCTGCGGCGGACTTTGTCGCTCCAGTAGTCGTAATGCGCGATCCGCCGCAGTGATCCTTCAATGCCGCCCAGAATGATTGGCACGTCCTTGAAGGCTTCGCGGCAGCGCTGGCTGTAGACGATGGCGGCCCGGTCGGGCCGTTTGCCACCGATGTCGCCTGGCGTGTAAGCGTCATCACTGCGGATTTTGCGATCCGCCGTGTAGCGGTTGATCATACTGTCCATGTTGCCGGCCGTCACGCCCCAGAACAGATTGGGTTTCCCCAGCGCTTTGAAGGCTTCAGCGCTGGTCCAATCGGGTTGCGCGATGATGCCGACGCGAAAACCCTGCACCTCCAGCATGCGGCCAATCACGGCCATGCCGAAGCTCGGGTGGTCTACATAAGCGTCACCCGTGACGAGGATGATGTCGCAACTGTCCCAACCAAGCGCATCCATTTCCTTGCGGTTCATCGGCAAGAATTTGGACGTGCCAAAACGCGCCGCCCAGTATTTGCGGTAACTGGTGAGCGGCTTGGCGGGGCGGGGGAAGAAAGAGACGTCGTAGGCGACAAGCTCTTTCGCAACCGCCTTGGGCGGGGACGCGATGGCGTTCATGGGGGTTTTGGCTGAGGCCAGATTGTAAGTTGTAGGGCTGGAGGGCGATGCCTAAAGCTGTGGTGCCCTTACTGTTTGCGCGGCTGAACGTGGCGTGCGTGCTGCGGCGGCTGCTGATCGTGGCCCGCTTCGGGTTCCGGGTACTGATGCCGAACCACAATGCGCTAAGCTCCCATCTTTCGTCATACCATTGAGCAAACCATGTCCACCACCACCGCAGCCACTGGCAAATACCGTCATACAGACCTCATCGGTTTCGCCAGACAACTGCTGCTCAAATCCGGGCTGGACGGCGACAAAGCCACCGCTGTGGCTGAAATATTGGTCGAAGGCGACTTGATGGGACACACCACACACGGCCTCGCACAATTGGGGCCGTACCTGGGCGAGCTGGAAAAAGGCTCGATGCGCAAAACCGGCGCGCCGCTGGTGGTGAGCGACTTTCCGGCAGCCGTCACCTGGGACGGCCAGCGCCTGCCTGGCCTGTGGCTGGTGCTGCAAGCCATGGAACTCGCCGCAGCGCGCGCGCGCACGCAGGGCACGTGCACGGTGGTGATCCGCCGCAGCCACCACATCGCCAGCCTGGCCTCGTTCCACAAACGCGCCACCGACCAGGGGCTGATGATGATCCTCACCTGCTCGGATTTCAACAACGCCAGCGTCGCGCCCTTTGGCGGGCTGGACGCGGTGTTCACGCCCAACCCGATTTCTGCCGGCATCCCCACCAGCGGCCTGCCGGTGGTGATGGATATTTCCTGTTCTGCCACCACCAATGGCCTGACCAACCGCCTGCACGCCGAGGGCAAAAAGTTGCCCGCGCCTTGGGTGCTCGATGGCCACGGCAACGCGACGGACGACCCCGGCGCCTTGTTCCGCGAACCCAAAGGCACGATCCTGCCCACCGGCGGCCTCGATTCCGGCCACAAGGGTTACGGCATGACCTGGCTGGTCGAAGGCCTCACGGGTGGCCTGGCCGGCCTGGGCCGGGCCGACCCCAAAGAGGGTTGGGGTGCCACGGTGTATTTGCAGATCATCGACCCGGCGGCATTCTCAGGGCTGGCAGCCTTCACGCGGCAAACCGACAAGGTCACTCAGTTGTGCCACGCCTCGCGGCCCGCCAAAGCCGGCCAGACGGTGCGCACACCGGGCGAACGCGGCTTGAAGTTGTCGGCCAGCCAGGCTGAACAAGGTGTGGACTTGTACCCGTCGATCCTGCCGGCGCTGGCACCCTGGGCGACGAAGCTGGGTGTTGCGCTGCCGAAGCCGCTTTGATTGCCGCTGTTTATTGGCAACGCTGAGCAATATTAGTTGCTACTATTTATGTAGCATATTATTGAATAATCATGTGACTTAAAACCGGATTTTCTTTGCATTTTGGTTAAAACTGGCAAAATCCCACCAATAATTAACACCCATGTTAATTATTGATGAAAATTCGGTCATCGAAACCTCAAGCCATGCCGGCCGTGGCCGTCCGCCTTTTCAGCCATTTCAACAGCGGCGGCGCAAACCACACCAGGAGGGTTGTCACCGCCAGCGTGGCCGCAATCGGCCGCGAGAAGAAGGCCGCCAGGCTGCCGTCAGACTTGATCATTGAGGTGATGAAGTTTTCCTCCAACATGCCGCCGAGCACCACACCCAAAATGGCTGGCGCGATGGGAAACTCGTTTTCTTCAAGCACGTAGGCGATGACGCCGGCGATGAGCATCACGCCCACGTCAAACAGCGTGTTGTTGATGGCGAAGGTGCCGACGATGCAAAACACCAGGATGATGGGCATCAAAATATTGCGCGGCACCTTGAGGATGCGTTTGGCGACCTTGATGCACAAAATGCCCAGCGGGATCATGATGATGTTGGCCAGGATGAAGATCAAAAACACGGCGTAAATGTTTTGTGGGTTGGTGGTGAAGAGCGAAGGCCCGGGGTTCATGTTTTTCATGTACAACACGCCGATCACGATGGCGGTGATCGAGTCTCCGGGGATGCCAAACACCAGTGCCGGAATCCACGCGCCAGCCAGCGCGCTGTTGTTGGCCGAGCCACTCTCCACAATGCCTTCGACGTGGCCGGTGCCGAATTTCTCCGGCTCCTTGGAGAACTTCTTGCTCATGGCGTAAGACATCCAGGCCGCGATGTCAGCGCCCGCGCCGGGCAGCGCACCCACCGCCGTGCCCAGCACGCTGCCGCGCAAAATCTGCTTCGGGTATTTTTTGGCCAGTTGCCATTGGCCTTTGAGCACATTGCCCACCTGCTCCACCACCAGTTCGGCCGGCGGCGAAGTGTCCACCACAAAGCGGATGATCTCGGAGATGGCGAACATGCCGATCATCATGGAGATCATGCCGATGCCGCCGGTCATCTCCACGTTGCCAAAGGTGAAGCGCGGGTGGCCTGCCGGGTTGCCCAGGCCCACACACGCCACCAAGAGGCCGAGGAACAGCGTGATCAGGCCCTTGAGCGGTTTGTCAGACGTGATGAAGACCGCGCAGGTCAGCCCCAGCAGCACCAGCCAGAAATATTCAAACGAGCTGAAACGCGTGGCGAACTCGGCCAGCGCCGGCGCGGCAACGATCAGCACCACGGTGCCAAACAGGCCGCCCACGGCGGAGAACACCAGCCCGGCGCCCAGCGCCATTTCGGCCTGGCCCTTTTTGGTCATGGCAAAGGCTTCGTCGGTGTAGGCGGCACTCGCGGGCGTACCCGGGATGCGCAGCAGGCAGCCTGGAATATCGCCCGAAAAAATCGCCATTGCCGTGGCGGTAACGATGGCCGCAATCGCCGGAATGGGCGCCATGAAAAAGGTGACCGGCACCAGGAGCGCTGTGGCCATGGTGGCCGTGAGGCCCGGCACGGCGCCCACAAACAGGCCATACAAAGACGCGAGCACCATCACCATCAGGGTGTAGGGGTCGAACACCATCGAAAACGCCTGGCCAACAGCTGTCCACATCGTGCAAATCCTCGTTTCAGCCTACCAGGCCACGTTTTGCAGAAGGCCCCAGGGCAGAGGCACGCGCAGCAGCTTGTAAAAGGCGAAATGGATCACCAGGCTGGCCAGCACGGCGACCAGCACAGCACGGCCCACCGGCACCTTCAGCACCACAAACAGCACCGTCAAAATGAGCGTCGAGCAGATCAA
>JANMMR010000225.1:0-2976 GCA_031373455.1 Rhodoferax sp. | reverse complement strand
GAGCCGGCGCACACCGCCACCAGGCCGGCCAATGGGCCGTTGTGGATGAAGCCGGGGTCGTTTTTGCCCAGGAGCAGCGCCACAATGGTGCCGCCGACCATTGCCATCAATGAGTTCACAGCAACGAGGCCGGAGATTTTGTCGATCGTCTGCGCGCTCATCACGTTGAAGCCAAACCAGCCCACGGTCAGCACCCAGGCGCCCAGCGCGAGGAACGGGATGTTGGACGGCGGGTGCGCGCTGATGGAGCCATCTTTGCGGTAGCGGTTGTAACGCGCGCCGAGCAAGATCACAGCCGGCAAAGCCATCCAGCCGCCTACCGCATGCACCACCACGGAACCGGCAAAATCGTGAAACTCTTCCCCCGTGAGCGCTTTGATCCAGCCCTGCACACCCAACTTCTGGTTCCAGGCGATGCCTTCAAAAAACGGGTAAATGAAGCCGACGATCACCGCTGTGGCGATGAGCTGCGGCCAAAACTTCGCGCGCTCAGCGATGCCGCCCGAAATGATGGCGGGCACGGCGGCGGCGAAGGTCAGCAGAAAGAAAAACTTCACCAGGTCGTAGCCGTTTTTCGCCGCCAACACTTCGGCGCTGACAAAAAAACTGGTGCCATAAGCCACGCTGTAACCCACCAAAAAGTAGGCCACGGTGGAAATTGAAAAATCCACCAGAATCTTCACCAGGGCGTTGACCTGGTTCTTTTTGCGGACGGTGCCGAGCTCCAAAAAGGCAAACCCGGCATGCATGGCCAGCACCATGATCGCGCCCAACAAGATGAACAGGGCATCAGAGCCCTGTTTTAGTGCTTCCATACGAACCTCTTGAGTTGAATTGCAGAATTTACGCTTGCAGATGGTGCGCTTTTTTGCTTATTTCGCGCAACGCACCAAAAGTAAGCAAAAACTGGGCCAGTTTGGGGTGTGCCTGGGCGCGCGGTGGGCTGATTCCCTAAACCCGAAGTGTCAGGCCGACCGCTGCAGGTAACTCTGGAACACGCCCACGTGCACAAAAGCCGTGTCAGCGCCGTTGGGCCACAGGTCGGCTGAACTGAAACGCACATCGTAGGTGGGTTCGTCTTCGGCGTGCACGCCGTGCGCATGCGCGTCAGGGAAAGGGTAAGGCGGCGATTCGCCCACAACCACGCCGGTGTGGCCGCGGATGTACGCCGGCAGGCGGATGTGGCCGGGCACAAAATCGGCGCGCACGGTGACGCGGTCGCCCACCTGGAAGCGCCCACGCCCGGGCCGGTTGGCGCGGCCTGGCGCGCTGGGCAAGGCCAGCGGGAAACCGCCCTGCGCGCGCCGCTCCAGTTCGGCGTGCGTGACGAGGCCTTTTTCCACGCACAACGTAGCCAGGCTCGTCAAGGTGCGTTCGTAATAACCGGCCGAGAGATAGTGGCGCGGCTCCATGCGTTCGATGGCGTGGCGGTACTCGTCCATGTTGAAAACGCCCTCTTTCACAGCGAGCGAGTACATCGCGTTGACGCGTTTCTCCCAAGCCGCGTGAAAGGCCTGCGCCTTGGGCGAGTGGCGCACCGGGCCAAAACCCTGTTTGCCGCCCAGATCGTGAATGCCGTCCATCGGTGTGCCCCTCTTGTCTCTCTATATTGTGCTGCGGCTACAGGCGCGCCACACCAATCATTGAATCCTGCGTCACGAGTTCCGCCAGTTTGTCTTCGGGCCAACCCAGCGTCTCAATCGGTTGCAGCGGCAACACCATATAACGCGTGTCAGCCGTGGTGTCCCACACGCGGATTTCCATTTCAGGTGGCAGGTCAAGCCCCATCTCCTTGAGCACGGTACGGGATTCACGCACCACCCGCGCGCGGTATTCGAGGTCTTTGTACCAGTCGGGCGGCAGCCCGATGATGGTGAAGGCGGTGCATGAGCAAAGCGTGCAGCAGATCACGTTGTGCACCGCCGGCGTGTTCTCCAGCACCACCAGGTGGCGGTGGTGTTTGGGCATCGTGAGGCCAATCTCCGTTACCGTGGCCTTGCCATTGGCGAGCAACTTCGCCTTGAAGGCGGGGTCTGCCCAGGCTTTGGCCACCACACGTGCGCCGTTTTGCGGCAGCCATTGTTCTTCGATCAGGTGGTTGGCCTGTTCGATGAATTCATCGGGCTTCATGCCCTTGTTGCGCAGCACGGCCTGGATGGCGTCGGCGCGTTGCTCAACTGAAGCGATGGTGGCGGGACCGGAATGGGCGTTGGTCAGGTCGGGCATGGAGGGTCTCCAGAAATCAGGCGCGCCCGTCAGGCGCTTCGGGTAATTGTCCTCCACAGAGCCACCCGGCCATTCAGGCTCCCCAGATCGTGCGCATCGTTTGTGCCAAACCGGCTTGCCACTCCGGCTTGGGCACGGGCAGGGGTTTTCCACCCACATGGTGGGCCGGGCAGGCAGCATCCGGGCTGGAGAACACCCAGGCGTCCAGCAGATGTTCTGCCGGCATGCCTGCCAAGGCCGGGGCAGCGGTGTCCAGCAGCGAAAAATCGGCGCGTTGGCCGGCCACCAAACCGCCCAGCGGCAAACCGCTTGCGGCTAGCCCGCCCTGAAGCGCGCCGTTGAACAGCACTGCCGCCGTGCTGTCGGTGCCGCTGGCCCGCGCAGCCAGATTGCGTTGCCGCCGTGCGAAGCGCTGGGAGTATTCCAGCAGGCGCAGCTCTTCACTCAGGCGCCGGGTCACGTGGCTGTCGGAGCCAATCGACCAGGCCGCCTTCAGTTGCAGGTGAGTGGGCAGGTCAAACACGCCGTCGCCCAGGTTGGCCTCGGTGCTGGGGCACAGCACCACGCTGGCGCCAGCGGCTTTGATGCCGGCGAGCTCCTGCGGGGCGGTGTGGGTGGCGTGCACCAGGTTCCAGCGCGCGTCCACTGCCGCATGGTTCAGCAGCCACTCCACGGGCCGCTGGCCGTGGTGGGTCATGCAATCGTCAACCTCCTGCACCTGTTCGGCAATGTGGATATGCACCGGCCACC
>JANMMR010000222.1:0-6212 GCA_031373455.1 Rhodoferax sp. | reverse complement strand
GTCAGGTCTTCGATGAAGCGCGCCGTCTCGATGCGCTGCTCGTAGGGCACATCGGGGTTGGCGCGCAGCACTTCGGACAGTTTGGCGCCGGTCTCGGGGTTGTGGTCTTCATCCGGTCCGGGCAGGGTGACGATCAGGCCGCCGCTGACGTAATGCGCGATGCGGTGCATGTCGTAGATCTTGGTCGCCAGCAGCAGCTTGCCGATGTTGGAAAACACCGGGTCGGGCATGAAGGTTTTGCTGTGTTCGTCGGGTTTGCCGTAAACGCTGGCCGCTACGCCGCAGGCGTAAAAACTCTCGGTGATGGTGATCAGTTCGACCATCTGCTCGCGCAGATGCGTCTCCTTGCCGGGGTCGAAGCCATTGGCCTCGCACATCAGCGCGCCGGCGCCGATCAGCAAGTCGCCGAAGCCCGCGCGCGCCCCGATGCAGGTGTGGCGGTGGTGCGTGGCGTAGCTGTAAGTCAGGTGGCCGGAATGTTCCCATTCACCGGCGTAAAACACGTCGTCATACGGCACAAACACCTTGTCGAACATCACCACGCCGGTGCTCTGGCCGTATTTGCGGCTGAAGAGCGCCGCGCCGTGTTCGACCTTTTCGCCGGGGCGGCCGGCCGGGCGCGCGATGATGGTGATGCCGGGCGCATCGACCGGCACCGCGCAGCAGACCGCAAAGTCCGCGTCTTCCATGCCCATGTTGCGGCAGGGCATGACGAGCAGCTCATGCATGTAGGGCGCGCCGGTCACGATGGCTTTGGTGCCGCTGATCACAATGCCGTGAACAACGCCACCAGGGCCGTTTCGCACGGCATTGCGTTCAACCACATGCACGTAGGTGTCCACATTGGCCTGCAGGTGCGGTCGCAGGCTGCGGTCGCCCTTGGCGTCGGTCATGGCGATGCCGAGGGTCAAATCCTGGTCCTGCACACGGTGCAGGTAGTTGAGGAAACGCGCGGTGTTTTCAGTGGACCCCTGCGCGTCGTCGATGCGGGCGGACACCTGGCCGATGGCGTTCATCGCGTCGTGCGTCAAATACCGTTGGGCGCAGCCGGTTTCCTGGCACACCAGGCGCACGGCCTCCAACTTGTTGAGCAGGTCGCCGCTGCTGGTGTTGATGTGCGTGAGCCGGTTAACCAGTTTGCCGCTGGTGTGTTGCACCGCCGTCATGATCGGCGCGTATTGGGGTTTCAACGCATAGTCGTAAGTGAGGGCGATGGCGTTGATGCCGGGGCCAAAGGCCCGCTCGTCGGCAACGCTGTCGACCTGGCGGCCGTCGACGAAGACCCTGGGTGAATAACGGCGCAACGATTCGCGGTAATCGGAACCGCTCATCAGGGCGGGGGAGTTGGTCAGTGCGTTCATAGTCTTTACACTTTAGCGACTTTTCACAACTCTTCCTGAAACGAGCCCGACATGTTGCTGGACGCTGCTCTCTCCCAACTGGTACTGGTCGATTACCAGACCAAACTGATGCCCTCAATTTTCGAGGGCCAGCAGGCAGTGGCCAACGCCGTGCGGCTCGGAAAAATCGCGCGCTTGCTGCATGTCCCGGTTTGGGGCGCTGAAGAAAACCCGTCTCGCCTGGGCGAGAACGTGCCGGAAGTCCGGGCCTTGTGCGGCAAAACCCTGAGCAAAATGCATTTCAGTGCTGTCGAGGAGGGCTTGGGGGAGTGGTTGCGGCCCGAGCTGAGTGCGGCAGCCGACGTGAGGGGCAATGCCCGCAGCCTGCCCAAACACCTTCAAAAACCGGCCGCGCTGCAGCGCAACACGATCGTGATGGCGGGTTGTGAGGCGCACGTCTGCCTGCTGCAAACCTCGCTCGATCTGCTCGAAGACGAGTTCGACGTGTGGGTGGTGACAGACGCGTGCAGCTCACGCACGGAGCGCAACCGAGATGCGGCGTTTGACCGCCTGGCCGGTGCAGGCGCCGAACTGGTGACGACGGAGATGGTCGCATTCGAGTGGTTGCGAACGGCGGAGCACCCGGATTTCAAGGCGGTGCTGGATCTCGTGCGGTAGGGGCTGGGCGGTTCGCGCGGGAAATTGGCAGCTTGGGATCAGGAGCGGTTGAGCACAGGCGTCAGTCCGCTGAAAGCCTGGTGGGAATAATCCGCCTTTTGCGCTGTAATTATAAATTCAGAATTGAATGGATGAAGGAATATTGCCATGGCTGACACGTTTGCTGATTTCCACCGCCGCTCGCTGATAGACCGCGATGCCTTCTGGGCCGAGCAAGCCCAGCTGGTGGACTGGAAAACCTCGCCGCAGCAAATCTGCGATTACAGCAACCCGCCCTTCGCCAAATGGTTTGTGGGCGGCACCACCAACCTGTGCCACAACGCGGTGGACCGCCACCTCAAAGACCGCCCGGATCAGGCCGCGTTAATTTACGTCTCGACCGAGACCGACCAGGAGCGGGTTTACACGTTTCGGGAATTGCACGTGGAAGTGCAGCGCATGGCGGCGGTTATCAAGAGCCTGGGCGTGCAAAAGGGCGACCGCGTGTTGATTTACATGCCGATGATTGCCGAGGCGGCCTTTGCCATGTTGGCCTGCGCGCGCCTGGGTGCCGTCCATTGCGTGGTGTTCGGCGGATTCGCTTCGGGCGCACTGGCCTCGCGCATTGAAGACGCGTCGCCCAAGCTCGTCATCAGTGCTGATGCCGGTTCGCGTTCGGGCAAAGTCGTCGAATACAAGCCCTTGCTGGACGAGGCAATCGGCCTCTCCAGCCACAAGCCCGATGCCGTGTTGCTGGTTGACCGAAACCTCGCGGCGATGAGTCTGGTTGCCGGCCGCGACCATGTGTGGGCCGAATTGGCGGCAAAACATGCCAACGCCCAGGTGCCCTGCGAGTGGGTGGAGGCCACGCACCCGAGTTACACGCTGTACACCAGTGGCACTACGGGTAAGCCCAAAGGTGTGCAGCGCGATACCGGGGGTTATGCGGTGGCGCTGGCCGCGAGCATGAAATACATCTACTGCGGCAACCCGGGCGAAACCTATTTCTCAACCAGCGACATTGGCTGGGTGGTGGGGCACAGCTACATCGTTTACGGGCCCTTGATCGCCGGTATGGCAACCATCATGTACGAGGGCCTGCCGACCCGGGGTTTTGGCGGCCAGCCCGACGGCGCCATCTGGTGGCGCCTGGTGGAGAAGTACAAGGTGACGGTGATGTTCAGCGCACCCACGGCGATCCGGGTGCTGAAAAAGCAGGACCCGGCACTGCTCACAACATACGATCTGGGCTCGCTTCGGGCGCTGTTTCTCGCGGGTGAACCGCTGGACGAGCCGACGTCTGAATGGATCAGCAACGGCCTGAAAAAACCCATCATCGACAACTATTGGCAGACTGAAACCGGCTGGCCGGCGCTGTGCGTTTGCCATGGTATTGAAAAAATTCCAACCCGCCTGGGCTCGCCGGGAAAACCGGTTTACGGCTACAACGTGAAGCTGCTGGACGACCAGACCGGGGAAGAACTGACTGCACCTGATGCCAAAGGTGTGGTCGTGTTCGAAGGACCCTTGCCACCGGGCGCCATGCAAACCGTGTGGCGCGACGACGCCCGTTTTGTCAGCACCTACTGGAAAACCGTACCCGGCAAGATGGTCTACAGCACTTTTGACTGGGGCATCCGCGACAAGGACGGTTATTACTTCATCCTGGGCCGTACCGACGATGTGATCAACGTGGCCGGCCACCGCCTGGGAACGCGTGAAATTGAAGAGAGCATCGCCGCCCATCCGAATGTGGCCGAGGTGGCCGTAGTGGGGGTGGCCGATCCGCTCAAGGGCCAGGTGGCGATGGCGTTTGCCGTTGTCAAAGACCCCGGCGTGCTCCATGACAGCGCCTCCATGCTCAAGCTCGAGGGCGAAATCATGAAACTGGTGGACGGCGACTTGGGCGCCGTGGCGCGCCCGGCCCGGGTGCGGTTCGTTGCGATCTTGCCCAAAACACGCAGCGGGAAACTGCTGCGCCGCGCGATCCAGGCGGTATGTGAGGGGCGCGATCCTGGCGACCTCACCACCATGGATGATCCAGCCGCCTTGCAGCAGATTCGCGAATTGCTGACCGTTTGACACCTTGAATAGGCAATTCAAAAAGGGGACAGGCCATTCAATGGCACAATCCCTGTCGTAACGAAGGCCCTTCCTAGGCATCAGTCGCATCCGCCAATCGGTTCAGCCGTGTCGCGGAAGGTTTTAAACCAATCAACGTTTCCCGCAGGGAAATGGAGGCGAGCGTCAATATGAGTCAAGTCCCACCGACCCAAAATGGGTCCGTCTATGGTGCCTACCACGGCACAACCTATCTCTTTGGCGGCAATGCGCCTTATGTCGAGGAGATGTACGAGAACTACCTCGCCAATCCCGGCAGCGTGCCCGACTCGTGGCGCGATTATTTTGATGCACTTCAATATGTTCCGGCGGTAGACGGCAGCAACACCAAAGACGTGCCGCATTTGCCGGTCGTCAATGCTTTCGCAGAGCGGGCCAAATTGGGTGGCACACAGGTCGTGATGGCTACCGGCGCCGACTCCGAAATGGGGCGCAAACGCACGGCGGTGCAGCAGCTCATCGCCGCGTACCGCAACGTTGGCGCACGCTGGGCCGACCTGGACCCTCTCAAACGGGCCGAGCGCGAAAAGATTCCCGAGCTGGAGCCGTCGTTTTACGGTTTCAACGATGCCGACCAGGAAACCGTGTTCAACACAACCAACACGTTTTTTGGCCGTGAAACCATGCCCCTGCGTGAGTTGCTCAACGCGCTTCGCGAAACCTATTGCGGCACGATTGGTGCCGAATACATGTACATGACAGACCAGGGCCAGAAGCGCTGGTGGCAACAAAAGCTCGAAGGCATTCGCAGCAAACCGCAGTTCTCGGCAGAGAAAAAGCGCCACATTCTGGACCGCCTGACCGCAGCCGAGGGCCTGGAGCGTTTTCTGCACACCAAATATGTGGGGCAAAAGCGCTTTTCACTGGAAGGCGGCGAGAGTTTCATCGCCTCTATGGACGAGCTGATCCAGCGTGGCGGCAGCGTGGGGTTACAGGAAATAGTGATCGGCATGGCGCACCGGGGTCGCCTCAACGTGCTGGTGAATTCACTGGGCAAACTGCCGGCCGACCTGTTTGCGGAGTTTGACCACACGGCGCCGGAAGACCTGCCCAGTGGCGACGTGAAATACCACCAGGGCTTCAGCTCGGACGTTTCAACGCCTGGCGGTCCGGTGCATTTGACACTGGCCTTTAACCCCTCGCACCTGGAAATTGTCAACCCGGTGGTTGAGGGCTCGGTGCGCGCCCGCATGGATCGCCGTGGTGACCCCAAAGGCCTGCAGGTGCTGCCGGTGCTGGTTCATGGCGACGCGGCCTTCGCTGGCCAGGGCGTGGTGATGGAAACCTTGGCTTTGGCAGAAACTCGTGGTTATTTCACGGGTGGCACAGTGCACATCGTTATCAACAATCAAATTGGTTTTACCACCAGTGACCCGCGCGACAGCCGCTCAACGCTGTACTGCTCAGATGTCGTGAAAATGATTGAAGCGCCAGTGTTGCACGTCAATGGCGACGACCCGGAGGCTGTGGTGCTGGCAACGCAACTGGCGCTGGAATACCGCATGGAATTCCAGAAAGATGTGGTGGTTGACATCATCTGTTTCCGCAAGCTCGGCCACAACGAACAGGACACACCGGCGCTGACCCAGCCCCTGATGTACAAAAAGATTGGCGCGCATCCTGGCACCCGAAAGCTTTACGCCGACAAATTGGCGGCACAAGGCATGGGCGACACGCTGGGTGATGACATGGTCAAGGCCACGCGTGCGGCGCTTGACGCGGGCAAAAATACTTTCGATCCCGTCATTACCAATTTCAAAAGCAAATTCGCGGTGGACTGGATGCCGTTTTTGGGTAAAAAGTGGACCGATTCTGGAGACACTGCCCTGCCGATGGCCGAGTGGAAGCGCCTGGCTGAAAAAATCAGCACGATCCCGGACAGCATCACCCCCCACAACCTGGTGAAAAAAGTCTACGCAGACCGGGCAGCCATGGGCCGGGGTGAAATTCCGGTGGATTGGGGAATGGGTGAACACATGGCGTTCGCCTCCCTGGTGGCCAGCGGGTTCCCGGTGCGCCTTTCCGGCGAAGATTGCGGGCGCGGAACCTTCACCCACCGGCACTCGGTCATCCACGACCAGAACCGCGAAAAAT
>JANMMR010000183.1:0-9514 GCA_031373455.1 Rhodoferax sp. | reverse complement strand
CAAACTGCTCGCCGCTCTGGTGAAAGCTTTGCAGCATGCAATTTTTGACCACATCGGGAAAGCCCAGAATGCGGTCCGAAGTGGCGTTGTTGAACTCGGCCGCGTCGATCAGGCCGCGGTCCAGGGCCGGGTCGATCTCGCTGCCCGGCAGCGGGTTCCCCGAGGTGCCCCGCGCCGTGAAGATGTCGACGGCCAGACCCACCGTGCGGACCTTCAGGCCCTTCATGTCGGCCACTTTGGCGATGGGTTTCTTGAACCAGCCCAATGGCTGCGTCGGCATCGGGCCATAAAGATAGGACACGACGTCCATGTTGATGGATTTGTAGATTTCTTCCAAGATCGCCTTGCCACCACCGAAGTTGTGCCAGGCCAGAACCATGTTCGGGTCCATGCCGAAGGCCGGGCCGGAACCCCACAGCGCCAACGCGTTGTTTTTGCCGTAGTGGTAAGCCACCACACCATGGCCGCCGTCCAGCGTGCCCTTGTTCACGGCTTCGAGCAGCTGGAAGGCGGGAACCACTGAACCGGAAGGCAAGACCTCGATCTTCAGCTTGCCGCTGGCCATGTCGTTGACCTTCTTGGCGAAGTCGTTGGCGTATTCATGGAAGATGTCTTTGGCCGGCCAGGTGCTCTGGAAGCGGAACGAGGTCGTGGTTTGTGCCGTGGCCAGCATGGGCGCAGACAGGGCGCCTGCGGCAACGGCAGCGCCCTTGATCAGGCTGCGGCGCTGGGTGGTGGTGGTGGTGGTCAAATGAATCTCCAGTTGTTGGATCGGTTGAAAAGCGGCAAGCCTTTGATCCTTGACGATTTTTGCATTGCCCTGCAGAGGGTTTTCACGGTGGAACTACGTATTGTTGACTTCCGTCAAGAAAAACAGTTTTCACTGTCCGACGGGCACTGTACGCCAAAATGCCATTTTTCGTTCGCCCTACACTCGGCCAGCCAGCGCCACAGATTCACCCACGTCAGAGGAGATCCCATGGACCGTCGCCATTTTTTCCAAAATTCCAGCCTTGTTACGGTCGGAGCCATCGCCGGATGTGCCTTGCCGGGTGTAGCACAACAGCAGGTGAAAACACCGTTTGCCGTGAACGACACGTACATCCCGATTGTCGGCAGCGACGAAATGTTTCCAGTGCGCCGTATTTACTGCATCGGCCGCAATTACCGCGCGCATGCGATCGAGATGGGCTCCAACCCGGACCGCGAACCGCCGTTTTTCTTCCAGAAGCCGACCGACGCCATCCAGTTTGTGGCCGCAGGCACCGTGGCCGACCACCCTTACCCTTCACTGACCAAGAATTACCACTATGAAGCCGAACTGGTAGCTTGCCTGCACAAGGGTGGGCGCAATATTCCCGTGGCCACAGCCCTGGACCACGTTTATGGTTATTCGCTTGGGCTGGACATGACCCGGCGCGACCTGCAACGCGCCATGGGTGACGAAAAGAAACCCTGGGAGATTGGCAAAAGTTTTGACCGCTCAGCCGTGATCGGCTCGGTGCACAAACTCGCGCAAACCGGGCATTACGCCAAAGGCGCGATCTGGCTCAAGGTGAATGGCGCAACCAAACAAAACGCCAACCTGAGTCAGATGATCTGGTCGGTGGCCGAGCAGATCAGCAAACTCTCGGAAGCGAATGAACTGTTCCCTGGCGACATCATTTATTCCGGCACGCCCGAGAACGTGGGCCCGGTGGTGCGCGGTGATGTGATCGAAATGCACATCGACGGCCTGCCCAATTTGAGCGTCAAGGTCGTCTAGAGGCCCCTGCGCTCCACCGTTTCACGGGTCGCTGCCCCGCGCAGCAATCCTGCGCTCTGCTTGGAGTGGGGCGCATTTTTGCTTGGGGCGGCCCGGCGCAAAAACTCAGGCCCCCACGCTCCACCGTTTCACGGGTCGCTGCCCCCCGAGGGGGCGCATTTTTGCTTGGGGCGGCCCGGCGCAAAAACCGGGCCCCCACGTCACGCCAATCGCCTGAATCAAAGGCGCTTGGCCACCCACATGCCGCCGACCATCGCGGCGGCGAAAATGAAAATATCGGTGCTGCCGGTCAACACCGAGGCCAGGGCCGGGCCGGGGCAATAACCAGCCAGCCCCCAGCCAATGCCAAACAGGGCGGCGCCAGCGAGCAGCTTGGCGTCTACATCGTCACGCGCGGGCAAGTGGAATTTGACATCCGCCAGCGGCCGGGCCAGGCGCGGCGTGAGCCAGAAGGCGACCAGCGTCACCATCAAGGCGCCGCCCATCACAAACGCCAGGCTCGGGTCCCACAAACCTTTTTCTGCCGTGCTGGAGACACCGCGCGCCAGGCCGCCCAGATCCAGAAAAGCCAACACTTTGGCCGGCTGAGTCATGCCACCGAGCACCAGACCGACGGCAAACAGGGCCCCCGACAGCAGCGCCCAAAAAGCTCTTTGAACCATATTTGTTTCTCTTCCTTATTCAGTGATTTCAGGCGGCAAAGATTTTGACAACCGCCACGGTGGCGATTCCCAGTGCCATGAACACCAGCGTCGCCACGATGGAGCGCACCGAGCGCCGTCCGATGCCGCAAACGCCATGGCCACTGGTGCAGCCAGAGCCCAGAATCGTGCCAAAACCCACCAGCAAGCCTGCCGCGCCCAACAACCACGGCGAGCGCGCCGGCAAGGCCGGCAGCGCCGCCTGGCCACTCCAGCCAATGGCCAACACGCCCGTGACCATCAGGCCGAAAATAAAGGCCCAACGCCAACTGCGCTCATCGTCGCTGGCGCGCTCTTTGCCCAGCAAGCCGCCCGCAATGCCGCTGATGCCGGCCACACGCCCAAGCGTGTACAGCAGCAGCCAACTGGACAGGCCGATCAGGATGCCACCCGAGAAAGACTGGAGAAATGGATGCATGATGGTGGAATTTGGATATATAAACGAGTGCTGATGTTTCGCATTGTCGACGCGTTTTTGCGTCCTCTGTGTTTTACACGGCCGCCTTGAGGGGAATTTTATGACGCCGCTCCAGCTCTTCGACCCTGCTTCGAGCACCTTCACCTACCTTTTGTTCGACGAAGCCACCCGTGATGCCTTGATCATCGACCCGGTGGACGACCAGCTCGAACGCGACCTGGCCACCTTGCGCCAATACGGCCTGAAACTCGCCTGGACGGTCGAAACCCACGCCCACGCCGACCACATCACCAGCGCCGGACTGCTGGCCGAACACGCTGGCGCCAAGACCGCCGCGCCTTCGGGTTGCGGCATCGGCACCGCCTCGGTACAGCTTCAACACAACCAGCGCCTGGCGTTTGGCAACCAGCATGTAGACGCGGTTCACACGCCCGGGCACACCGAAGGCAGCATGTGTTTTCTGTGGCGCTCGGGGCCAGCCTTGCACGTGTTCACCGGCGATACCTTGCTCATCAATGGCTGTGGCCGCACCGATTTTCAGTCGGGCAGCGCCGAAGCGCTTTACCGCAGCATCACCGAGCGCTTGTTCACCCTGCCAGACGCCACCACTGTCTGGCCCGGCCACGATTACAAGGGCCAGACGCAGTCCACCATCGGGCAAGAAAAAACCCACAATGCCCGCATCGCCGGCAAAACCGAAGCCGAATTTGTCGCCCTGATGAACAACCTGAACCTGCCCAAACCCAAACGCATCGAAGAAGCCGTGCCCGCCAACCAGGCCTCAGGCCTGCGCCAGGACGCCGACGGCGCCGGCACCGGCTCCGGCAGCCCCCAGCCGCCCGATCAGCCGCGACCGGCACAGGGTTACGCGGGTGATGTCTCGCCCGATCTGGCCTGGCGCTGGGTGCAAAGCGGCCAGGGGGTGCTGGTGGACGTGCGCTCGGACGCCGAACGCGAGTGGGTCGGCTTTGTCCCCGGCGCGGTCGGCCTGGCCTGGAAGCAGTGGCCGGGCATGGCGCTCAACGCGGCGTTTGACGCGGGCGTGGTCGCGGCCGTTCCAGCGGGTCAAAAAGCCGTGTTGCTGTGCCGCAGCGGCGTGCGATCAATTGCCGCCGCCAAACGCGCCACCGAGCTGGGTTTGCAGGCTTACAACATCCTGGAGGGTTTTGAAGGCGACCCGGATGGCGCGGCACACCGGGGGCAAAAAGGCGGCTGGCGTTACCGTGGCTTGCCATGGCGGCAGAATTGAAACCGTGACGCTGTGAGGTCGGGCAATTGAAGGGCGTGAAGGGTGCCGCTTTTGTTGGTTTTTTGTTCTGCCTGCCGGGTGATTTTTGCACCAACAATTTGCTATTATTTATATAGCAAACAATTGAATATCTGCGTGACTTGATAGCTGGAAAAGTCAATAGTTTCCAGATTTTTCATCGTTTGTTAACATGGGTGTTAACAAATGGTGTATTTCTCGCTCACAGCCCGGCCGGTCTTCGCGCCAGCACCTTTTGCGCCACCTGTTCATAAGCCCGCGCGAGCTGCAACACGGCCGCATCACCCTGCGGCTTGCCGATGATCTGCAAGCCCATCGGCAAACCGTTTTCATTGAAGCCGGCCGGAATGCTTATGCACGGCAACCCGGCGAAGGTGGCGTAAATCGTCACTTCCATCCAGCGGTGGTAGGTGTCCATGCTACGCAGGCCGTTGGCAGTTTGAATGGCCTGTGGCCAGCGCAGGTCGGCATCAAACGGCCAGACCTGCGCCGTCGGGAGCGCCAGAAAATCATGCGTTTTGAGCAACTGGCACAGGTGCTGGTAGTACTTCGTGCGGTAGACACTGGCGGCCATCAGTTCGGTGCCCGCCAGGGCCGCAGATTGGTCGTGTTCCCACAGCGCCTCGGGTTTGATCAGAGCGCGGTTTTCCGGCTTTTTCAAGAAGGGCGCGACGCGGTTGCCTTGCAACGCGCGGCGCCACACCAGCCAGCTGAGCCAAACCTCGTCGGGTGGCAGCCCCAGAGCCGTGGGCGTCACGGCACATCCGAGCCCTTCAAATGTTTTGAGGGCCTCCTCACACACCGTCAACACACCGTCTTCCATGGCCAGGTAACCGCCGAGGTCGCCCAACCAGCCGATGCGTGCGCCCCGGGCCTGAAAATCGCCCCCCGCTGTGGCGGTCAAGCCCGGCCCGGCGATGGACAAGGGCACGCGCGCGTCAAACCCGGACTGGATTTCCAAGAGCCGCGCCAGGTCGTCAACCGTGCGCGCCATCGGGCCTTCGGTGCCGAGCTGGCTGATGTAGGCATCGGCCACCGGCCACATCGGCACGCGGCCCTGGCTTGGGCGAAAACCAAACACATTGGTCCAGCCGGCCGGGTTGCGCAGGCTGCCCATGAAGTCCGAGCCGTCAGCCACCGGCAACAGACGCGTGGCCAAAGCCGCTGCCGCCCCGCCGCTGCTGCCGCCCGCTGTTTTGCCAAGGTCGTAGGGGTTGCGCGTCACGCCGAACACCTCGTTGAAGGAGTGCGAGCCTATGCCGAATTCAGGCACATTGGTTTTGCCAATGACGATGCAGCCGGCCGCCTTCATGCGTTGCACCATCAGGCCATCTTCCTGCGGCACGAAATTGCGCATCAAGGGTGAACCCATGGTGTTGGGAATGCCGGCTGCGTTGGACAAATCCTTGATCGCCTGCGGCATGCCGTGCATCCAGCCCATGGATTCGCCCCGCGCCAGTTGCGCATCGCGGGCATCGGCCTGGGCCAGCAAACCGGCTTCGTCCTGCAGGCTGACGATGGCGTTCACCGCCGGATTGACCGCGCCAATGCGCCGCAAATAGGCCTGCATCACCTCAAGGCAAGACACTTGGCGGGCGTGTATCGCCTGTGAGAGCTGGTGGGCGCTCCAGTCGGTGATGGTGGCCGAAATGGGCACGGGTGCCGGTGTAGGTGCGGGTGTGGATTCGAATCTGCGGGTTGAATTCATGGGGTGGCGAACCGTGACGAGACGGTCTCGTTAATAATGTGGCGCGCCCATCGAAGGCGCGCAAACAGCAAACATACCATGACGTTCCTCGCGTTGGACATCGGAAACACCCGCCTCAAGTGGGCCCACTATGCGTCGGCCGAGCCGGGCGCGCAGGTGCTGGACCAGGGCGCCGAGTTCCTTGAAAACATCGACAAGCTGGCAGAAGGCCCGTGGGCCAGCCTGCCAGCGCCCGAGCGCATGCTGGGCTGCGTGGTCGCGGGCGACGGCATCCGCATGCGCGTGCAGGAGCAGATCGAACAGATGGACAGCTGGAACGTCTCGCCCAATTGGGTCGTGGCCAGCGAACACGAAGCCGGTGTAACCAATGGGTATGACTTCCCGTCACGCCTGGGCGCCGACCGCTGGGTCGCCATGATTGGCGCCTGGCACCGCATGAAAATGCAGGTCAGCCAGTCAGAATCCGCCATCGGGCACAACCGCCCGCTGGTGGTGACCATGGTGGGCACCGCCGTGACGGTGGAGGCGATTGACGCAACCGGTAAATTCATGGGCGGTTTCATCCTGCCGGGCCACGGTATCATGCTCAAGGCGCTGGAGTCCGGCACGGCAGGCTTGCACGTGCCCACCGGCGAAGTGGTGGCCTTTCCCACCAACACCAGCGACGCGCTCACCAGCGGCGGCACCTACGCCATTGCCGGCGCCATCGAGCGCATGGTGCAGCACGTGCGCGACCACTGCAAGGCCGAGCCGCTGTGTTACATGACTGGTGGTGCCGGCTGGAAGATGGTGCCGGCAATGAATGCGCGGTTTGAGCTGGTCGACAACCTGATTTTTGACGGACTGCTGGAGATTGCCGCGCACCGCGCGCGCGTTTAGGGCATTTAGGCCCAGTTCATACCTTGGCCCGGTTCATACCCAGGCCCGGTTCACACGCTCAGGCCGATGCGCCCGCCGCCAGACCGTCAACCGCCTGAAACATCGACTGCCGCGCTTGGCTGATAACCTGGCCTTTCCAGACGTCGGTGTTGGTGTAAAAAGCGTCGAGCATTTGTTGCCTGATCTGCCGGGCCAGCTCGGGTGGCGCTTCTGGGTGAACGTTCAGCCAATGTTCACCGCGCAGCGCATACGAGACGTCTGCCATGGGCAGGGTGCCGTATTCCATGGCGATGCCCGTGTATTCGGCCTTGGGGCATTCCTGAGGCAGGGCCATCCACATCAGGCCGGTCAAAAACGCCGATGTGGACGAACCATCGTAAATCGACGTGATCGGCGTGGCACCATTGCCGCCCCACCAGGTTCGCGCGCGCTGGAGTGAAGCTGCGTCGTCGGCACAGGCAAAGATGCGTTCGCCCAGGCCGCTGGGCCCAAGACCGGTGTGCAGGTCGATCCACGCCACGCGCCGGGCCCGCGAAGCGTGCTCCCGCAACACACCGCGCAAGGTCTGGTTGCTCCAGGTCGGCGCGGTGCCACCAAAAAACACGCCCTGCGGAAACTCGTGCTGACCGCGTGAAAAAGCCGCCTGAAACGCTGGCATGCCGCGGGTTTTGATGAAGGCATCAAAGGCTGCCGTGTTCGATGCGTCGGGCGGCCACTGGCTGGGGATCAACAGGTCGGCGATCTCCCGGTAGCCCTCGTTGACCGGCAGGGGTTTGGAAAAATCGTGGAAATTGCGGTTCAGGTCGACGTTTTCCTGCGTGGCGCGGCGGATGTGCGAAAAGCCAAAGGGGTTCAGGGCATGGATGTACAACACGGCCACGTTGTTGCGCTGTGCATGCTCCAGCCAATCGGCATCATGGGTGGCAAACACCTGCACACCGCTGCCACAGTAACCTTCCACGCCGTGGCAGGCGCTGCTGACGATCAGGAGGTTTTCTGCGTCCAGCCGCCCGCTGCGCGCGACGTCCATCGCCAGAACTTCACCGTCGCGTCCAGGCATCGGGTGGACATGGGACTGGATGGCCAAACCCGCCGCTGCTGCGCCTTCCAGAAACTTGACGCGCGCCTCCCGGTAACTGGCGCTGAACGCCTCGGCCACGCCAATCATGCTTTGACGCCGCTCATGCGGCACGTTGCGGAGCAGGCTCCTTGAACCAGGCTTCCGTCAGTTGCACCCAGTAGGTGGCGCCCAATGGAATCAGCTCGTCATTGAAGTCGTAACTCGGGTTGTGCAACATGCAAGGGCCAACGCCGTGGCCCATGGCGCGGTGGCCGCCTTCGCCGTTGGCAATGAAACAATACGCGCCGGGCTTGGCTTGCAACATGTAGGCAAAGTCTTCGGCGCCCATGGTGGGCTCCTGCACCTCCACGTTGTCCGCGCCAACAATGCCGGCCATCACCTTGCGGCAAAACTCGGCTTCGGGGGCGGCATTGATGGTGGGCGGGTAATTGCGTTCGAATTCGAAGTCGCAGGTGGTGCCAAAGGCCGCGCAGGTGTGCTCGCTGATTTCCTTCATGCGTTTTTCAATCAGGTCCAGCACCTCCACGGTAAAAGTGCGCACCGTGCCCTGCAACTCGCAGCTGTCGGGGATAACATTGGTGGCTTCACCAGCTTGGATCATGGTGACCGAAATCACACCCGCGTCAACTGGCTTTTTGTTGCGGCTAATGATGGTCTGGAAAGCCTGCACGATCTGGCATGCAATCGGCACCGGGTCAATGCCCAGATGGGGCAAGGCCGCGTGCCCGCCCTTGCCTTTGATGGTGATTTTGAACTCGTTGCTCGACGCCATCACCGGCCCTGGGCTCACGGCGAATTTACCCATTTGGGGGCCGGGCCAGTTGTGCATGCCAAACACGGCTTCCATCGGGAACTTCTCGAACAGCCCGTCCTTGATCATTTCGCGCGCGCCGCCGCCGCCCTCTTCAGCCGGCTGGAAGATCAAATAAACGGTGCCGTCAAAATGGCGGTTTTTGGCGAAATGTTGCGCCGCAGCAAGCAACATGGCGGTGTGGCCGTCGTGGCCGCAGGCGTGCATCTTGCCGGCGTTTTGGCTGGTATGGGCAAAGGTGTTGAATTCCTGCATGGGCAGGGCGTCCATGTCGGCCCGCAGACCGATGGCGCGGCTGGAAGTACCCGCCTTGACGATTCCCACCACACCGGTTTTGCCCATGCCCCGGTGGATCGGAATGCCCCAATCGGTGAGTTGTTTGGCCACAATGTCTGCGGTGCGCACCTCCTCAAAACACAGCTCCGGGTGGGCGTGGATGTCGCGGCGGATGGCAGCGATGCTGGCCGCCTGGGTCACGATGGAATCAATGGTTTTCATGGCAGTTCTCCTGAGCCCCACAGTCTAGCCTTGTTCAGGCCCGTTTGCCATGCGCTGGAATCCCCTTGGCCTGTCACCCAATTGACAGGTTTACCATTGGGGAAAGCTGCTTTTTCCACGACACCATGAACCCGCCTTCAAAACCAGTATCGGCCACCGAAGTGCTGGGTGCCTGCCCGCACGACTGCCCTGACACCTGCTCGCTGGTGACCACGGTTGAAAACGGCATTGCCATCAAAGTGCACGGCAACCCCGCGCACCCGCAGACCGGGGGCGTGTTGTGCAACAAGGTGTCGAAGTACACGGAGCGCACCTACCACCCCGAGCGCATTCTTTACCCGATGAAACGGGTGGGCCCCAAAGGCGCCGGCCAGTTCGAACGCGTC
>JANMMR010000164.1:0-6448 GCA_031373455.1 Rhodoferax sp. | reverse complement strand
CAGGTTGGCCACCAGGCCGACCAGCGACACCTGGCCAAAAAGCAGCAGGGTCAAAGGCGCCAGCGCCAGCGTGATGACCCACTGCTCCCTGAGCAATCCCGCAGCTTTGCGCAAAACCAGCGCGAAACGGCGCTTCGATGGGTCTGCCGGCTGGGCCTGCACCCGCCCGGTGTCGGTGGCAAACAAAATACCCACCGCCACAAAACTCAGCCAAAACCCGCCTTGAAGAAGGGCCCACGCGTCAACGGCCACCACCACCGCACACACCAGTATCCACACCTGCGGCCAGGGCCAGCGCCGCGCGCCAATGCGCAACAGGCTGACAACCGCCAGCATCAGCACCGTGCGCTGCGCCGGAACGCCCCAGCCGCTGAACAGCGCATACAACAGCGCCAGCACAACGCCGCCAATGAGCCCGGCGGTCGGCGCTGGCAAGGCAAAACACAGCCGTGACGAGCGGCGCCAAACGCTGCGCACGGCCAGCATCGCGACCCAGGCGAACATGGTGACGTGCAGGCCCGATATGCTCATCAAGTGGGCGACGCCGGTAGCGCGGAACACGTCCCAATCGGCGCGGTCGATGGCGCTTTGGTCGCCCACCACCAGGGCCGCAATCACACCGGCCTGCTTCTTGTCTTTGACGTGCTCAAAAATGCGGTCGCGCACACCCTGGCGCGCGCGCTCAACCGGGTGTTGCCAGGTCATTCCCAGGCGCTTGGGCGGGCCGTCTTTGGGGCCGGCACGCACGTACCCCGTGGCCTGCAAGCCTTGCTCCCACAACCAGAGCTCGAAGTCAAAACCATGGGGGTTGCTGCCACCGTGCGGCGCCTTGAGCCGCGCTGTGAACTGCCAGCGTTCACCGGCGGACAGGCTGCCGGGCTGGCGTTGCAATTCAATGCCACCGGTCGAGGCGGCCAGCGGGCCGCTGTACCAGTTGAGATAAATGCGCGGCGGCAATTGCACCGGCCGGGCCACTTGACCGGCGCCAGGCTCACCTTGCACATGGGCGGATTCAACGTCCAGTCGAAAACGCAGGCCAGCCTCGCTGGTTTGGGGCATGGCGTTGACAACGCCGGTGATGACAAGATCCGCGCCCTCCAGCTGCGGATTCAACCCCTGGGCTTCAAAGGCGCTGGCCCGCAAACCGGTAACGGCCATGGCCATCACGGCGGCCGCAAAGGCGCAGGCTGGCATACGGACCCAATGGCCTGTGGTTGTTCTGGCAAACCCAACAAACGCCGCAAGCGACAAGGCCAGCACCACAGCATCCAGCCAGGGCGCATGAAGGTTCTGAAACTGGAGTTGCGCCGCTGTGCCCACGATCCAGCCCGACAGGCTCACCGACAACACGCTGGCCGCCGGATTCAAGCGCGGCCTGAAAATGTTTGGCGCTCAAGCCCGCACGTAACAAGCGATGGCATCCAGGATCGACCGCTTGCGCGCCTGGCGGTATTCATCGGAGTCGCCATCCAAACCGAAGATGGTCGAAAAACTCGCGCGGTTGGAGGTGAAGTGAAAACACAGGGCGACGATGTTGGCGTAAATTTCCAGTGCCGTGAGGTCTTTGCGCAAACTTCCGGCGGCCTGGCCACGCGCCAGTATGCGCTCGGTGGTCTTGAGCCCGATGGCGTTGATGCTCTGGATGTTGGACGGTTTACGCAAACTGGCTGCATTGCGCAGATTTTCCTGCATCACGAGGTGGACAAAATCCGGGTTGTCCGCATGAACATCAAAGGCATCACTGGCGAGGGCGATGAGCGCCAGAAGCGGGTCCTCCACCTTCAAATCGACCTCATCGTCCCGCCGGATGGAGCTGAACCCATAAGCCAAAACCGCATCGTACAAGCCTTCTTTGCTACCAAAATGATAGTAGATCATGCGTTTGCTGGTTTTGGTTTGCGCGGCGATGGCATCCACCCGCGCGCCGGCCAGTCCATACAGCGAAAACTCGCGCAGCGCCACGCCCAGAATGTCCCTGACGACAGGGTCATCCAGTGTGCCACGGCCGTACAGCTGAACCGGGTCAGCGCTCAAGCATTTCCTTCAGGTCATCACACAGCCGGTTGGCCGCCGCTTCGCTGTCTTTGGAGACTGCCGTGAAGCTGAAAAACCCGTGGTTGAGGGTGGGGAAATCGCGCAAGACGACGTCGACGCCGTCCTCTTTCAATTTCGCGGCATAGGCCAGGTTGTCTTTGTAGAGAAAATCGTAGGGGCCCACGCCAATGATGGCGGGCGCAACACCCTTCAACGTCGGCGCCAGCAGGGGTGAAGCCCGCGGATCCTTGGCCTTGGTTTGCCCGTCGGGGCCGAGGTAGAGGTTCTCCGGGCCCGGTTTGCCCGCCAGCAGAACTGCCGGGTAAATCAGGAGCTGCGCCTTGAGCGGCAGGTCTGCGTCACGGCACAACAACGCTGCTGCAGCCGCCAGGTTGCCACCGGCACTGTCGCCACACAAGGCCACCGGCGCGTTGGCGCCACCGAGCGTGGCCCGGTTGGCGAAGGCCCATTGCGTTGCCGCAAAGGCGTCGTCGATGGCCTGCGGAAAGGTGCACTCCGGGGCCAGCCTGTAGTCCACGCTGATAACCACCGCACCGGTGCGGTTGGCAATGCGAATGGCATGCGACTCGTGGGAATCCAGATCACCGAGCACCCAACCGCCGCCGTGGAAGAACACCGCCGTGGCGCTGGCTTTGGCCTTGCCACTTTCAGAATGCGGCCAGTAAATGCGCATCGGGATGGGGCCGTGTGGCCCATCGATGGTCTTGTGGTCGATGCGGCCGGTGGGCAACACTGGTTTGGGGTACAAAAACGCGCGGATGTTGCGCGCCCGCTCGCGGCTCACCGGGCCGCCACTGGGGCCTTCGGCGCCCAGGTAAAGGTCGGGCACGCCAGACTCCTTCCAGCGCCTGGCCATGTCGACCAGCTCGGGGGCCAGTTCCGGGGCGACTTGTGATGCCCGCTCAGGGGCAGTTGTTTGCGTCATGTGACCTCCTTTATTTCGCGGGTTCCATGTTGACCAGGTCCACCACCAGCGAAGCGCCGGGTTTGGGCATCTTGATGCTCTGGTGGACAAAATAAACCGTATGGGTGGCGCCCACCGGCGCAAACCAGGCGAGGTCCACCACACGGGCGTAAGCCTTCTTCCAGGCCGGCTCGGCCTTGTCGAGGCCGATCTTGGTCGCCTCGGTAATGAGTTTGGTCAATTCGGCGTCTTCGGTGGCGTAGTAATTCAGGCTGCCTTTGGGCATCAAGGTCTGGAAGCGCGCAATGTTGGGTGGGCCAAAGTTGCTGTTGAAGAGCAGGATTTCAAACTCTTTTTTGGCCATGGAGGTATTGAGCGCGCCAAAGTTCTGGTACTCGTGGGTCTTGACGTTGATGCCAGCCCGCTTGAGTTGCGCCGCAATCGCCTGCGAGAGGGTGACACTCAGGGAGTTGTTCACGTACGCGATGGTGATGCTCAGGTTGGGATGGCCCGCTGCCGCCAGCAAGGCCTTGGCCTTGTCCAGGCTGTAGGGGTATTTCTCTTCGTTGGCGGCGTCAAACCCCATGAAACCCTTGCCCTGCATCTGCACGGACGGGTCGATGAATTTGCCAAACAGGGCGCGGCCAATCAGCGGGCGGTTCATGGCCATGTTGATGGCCTGGCGCACGCGCACGTCTTTCATGGCCGGGTTGATGATGCCGTCGCGGTCGAGCAGGATCAGGCCCGTCCACTGCACCGGGTCGGTCACCAGGCGGAACTCCTTGGGCAAGGATTCAACGTTGGCGTTGCCGGTAAGTGGGTCGCTCACGAGAACCTGGGTTTGCCCGGCCTTCAGCGACTGCACGGCCGAATTCTGGTCTTCAAACACCGTCATCACGATCTTGTCCCAGTGCTGGCGCTTCTTGTCGTAATAGTGCTCGTTTTTCACGTAGGTGTACGACTTGCGGGTGATGGTGGCCGCAGGGTCCAGCTTGTAGGGGCCCGCGCCAAAGGTCTGGGTGCCCAGCGCATCGGGCTTGTCCACACCCGCCGGGCTGATGATGTCGCCCGCCAGCCAGTAACCGCTGAAGAGCGCGGCAATGGACGGCTGCGATTCGCTCATCTTGATGCTGACCTGGTATTCGTCAACCACGTCGATGGATGTCACCGACAGGAAGTTCACCGAAAACGGCCCCTTCCTGCCGCGCCAGTAGTCAATCGACTTTTTCACCGCCGCCGCGTTGACCGCCGAGCCATCGCTGAACTTGGCGTCTTTGCGCAAGGTGAAGGTCACTTCCTTGTTGTCTGGCGAAATTTTCCAGGCGGTAGCCAGGGCGGGCTCCAGCGAACCATCGGCCCGCTCGCGCACCAGAGGCTCGTAGGCCGGCATCAGGTGGGTGCCGGCGCGGCCATTGCCCGACAGTGCAGGGTCCAGGCTCAAGGGGGAAAACGGGTTGCCGACGGTGAGGGTCTTGGTGCCCTGCGCCTGCGCCGCGGGTGCCAGCAGGGCCAACGATGCCGCAAGCGTGGCGGTGCCCAGGACCAATCGCCGGGTGATGGATTCAAACCGCTGAACGTTCATACTTGTCTCCTTTTATAGATCAACCGATACACCGAAAAATTACCGAATTCCGCCGCTAGACCACTTCAAGCAGCGCTTTTTGCTGCTGCAACTTGCTTGCGCCAGGCATCGCGTTTGACCCGCTGCAGCAACGGGTCTGGCACAGGCGCTGCCGAGAGCAAGGCCTGCGTGTAGGCGTGTTGGGGCGCATCGTGCACCTGCAGGGTGTCGCCCTGCTCGACGATGTCGCCGCGGTACAAGACAGCGGTGCGGCGCGAAACATGCCGCACAACGGTGAGGTCGTGTGAGATGAAAAGCAGCGCCAGGCCCATGCTCTTTTGCAGCTCATTGAGCAAGTTCAACACCTGGGCCTGCACCGACAAATCCAGCGCGCTGACCGGCTCGTCGCACACCACCAGGCGCGGGCGACCAATCACCGCACGGGCAATCGCGATGCGTTGGCGCTGGCCGCCGGAAAACTGCGCCGGGTAACGGCTTGCGGTGTCTGTCGGCATGCCCACGCGCTCGAGAATCTCGGCAATCTTGCGTTGCACATCCTGCTGCGTCAGCGTGGTTTGGGTCAGGAGCGGCTCGCTCAGCGTGTCGCCGATCGAACGCGCCGGGTTTAGGGAACCATACGGGTCCTGAAACACCACCTGGATGTCGCGCCCCAGGGTGCGGCGGCGGTCGCGCGAGGCGTGGGTAATGTCTTCGCCATCAAACAGGATCTTCCCGCGGGTGGCCGGCACCTGGCCCAAAATGACCTTGCCAATGGTGGTTTTGCCCGATCCGGATTCACCCACCAAGCCCAGCGTTTCACCTGCGCCGATCGACAAATTCACACCCTTCAAGGCGTGGAACTCCTTCTTGCCGGTCTTGAAGGTGACGGCGAGGTCTTGCACCTGCAGCAAGGTGGCACTCACGCGGCCACCTGCATGCGGTCTTTGTTCATCGCGTCCTGGATCGTTGGCAGCACCTCACCCACGGTGGCGTTGTGCGGATTGGCCCGCAACAGCGCTTGGGTGTACGGGTGCTGGGGCTTGTGGAACAAATCCACCACCGACGCCGACTCCTGCATTTCACCCTGGTAGAGCACCATGGCACGGTCGCAGATGTCGGCCACCACGCCCCAGTCGTGGGTGACCAGCACCACGGCCATGTGGTGCGACTGGGAGATCGAGCGGATCAGCTCCAGGATTTCCGCCTGCACGGTCACGTCAAGTGCCGTCGTCGGCTCATCGGCCAGCAATATCGCGGGTTTCAAGGCCAGCGCTTTGGCGATGCCCACCCGTTGCGCCATGCCGCCGGAGATTTGATGCGGGTAACGCCCCATGATGTCTTCAGGGTCGAGGATCTGCACTTGCCTGAGCAGCGCCAGCGCCTGCGCTTTGGCCTCTTTCACGTTGATCGGCAGATGCGCGCGCAGCACTTCGGTGAGGTGGTGGCCCACCGTGAAACACGGGTCAAGCGCCGCCATCGGCTCCTGGAAAATCATGCCGATGGTTTTGCCGCGCAATCCGCGCAGGGCTTTTTCGTCGCTCAAGGGAATTCTTTGCCCCTTGACGACCACTTCGCCCGAAACCGCTTCGGTGCCCGGCGGTAGCAGGCCCAGCAGCGACAGCGAGGTGAGGGTTTTGCCACTGCCCGACTCGCCCACAATGCCCATCGTTTCGCCAGCCTTCAGCTGGAAGCTGATCTGGTTGACCAGCGGGCGCGCGGCCGGGTTGTGGATGGCGCGAATGGTCACGTTGCGCACTGCCAGCACCACATCGGCAGCCAAGGGCGCTGCATTGGGGTCAAGCGCGATGGCGGCAGCGGCCTTTTTGGTGGTGGCCCGCGCCCAGGTTTCAACCGCCGTGTCGCGCAACGCGTCGCCCAGCAGGCCAAACGCCAGAATCGTCAAGGCAACGGCCAGGCCCGATGGCACC
>JANMMR010000158.1:0-3441 GCA_031373455.1 Rhodoferax sp. | reverse complement strand
GTCGAAGCGCACGTTTTTCATCTGCACCTGCGCGCCATGGCACAGGGTGCAGCGCTGCTCCAGCACTTTGACGACGGCGACGTAGTCGGCAGGGCCAGGCACAGCGGCAATGGCCGAAACCCCTTGTGTGCCAGCCGGGTTGGCAGTTGCGCTGCTTGTGGAAGCTGCAGCAAGTGCAGGCGCTGGCGGCGCCGGTTTCAGCCAAACGATCACGCCGATGATCACCGCTACACCCACCAGCGCATAAGGCAGCGGGTTGCCGTTGCGGCGAAGCTTGAAGCCGTGGCGCATCACGAAAAACTGGCGGATGGCGGCGCCGGCGAACATCATCAGAATCAGAATGAGCCAGTTCTGCGGGTGATTGTAGGTGAAGCTGTAGTGGCCGCTCAGCATGGCAAACAGCACGGGCAGCGTGAAGTAGGTGTTGTGCACGCTGCGCTGTTTGCCGCGCTGGCCGTGAATCGGGTCGACCGGCTGACCGGCCTTGATCGATTCGATGACTTTCTTTTGCCCCGGAATGATCCAGAAAAACACGCTGGCGCTCATGCTGGTGGCGATCATCGCGCCGACCAGCAGGAACGCGGCACGCCCGGCGAACCAGTGGCAGGCCAGCCACGAGGCGATGCAGATCAAGAGGAACACCAGCGCGCCCACAATCGCGTCGCCATTTTTCTTTTGCCCGAAGATGCGGCAGATGGCGTCGTACAAGACCCAGAAGACAACCAGGAAACTGATGGCCACGCCGATCGCGTCGGTGGGTGACCAGTCCATCTTCGATTTGTCGATGAGGTAGGTGCCGGCGTTCCACAAATACGACACGGTGAAGAGCGCCATGCCGGACATCCAGGTCGAATAACTCTCCCAGTAAAACCAGTGCAAGTGTGCGGGCAGTTGCGGCGGCGAGACGTTGAATTTGACCGGGTGGTAGAAGCCGCCACCGTGCACGGCCCAGAGTTCGCCGCTCACGCCCTGCTTTTTCAGCTCTTCATCGACCGGTGGCGTGAGGCTGCTGTCCAGAAACACGAAGTAAAACGAGGAGCCGACCCAGGCGATGGCGGTGATCACGTGCACCCAACGCAGCAGCAGGTTGGTCCAGTCAAGCAGGTAGTCCATGGTGTGAAGGCTTGGGCGGTTTGGTAGGGATGGCTTGTGTTGGGCGATTGACCCGTTCAATCAGCGCTGATCAGTGCGGCAAAGTGTATACAATTTTCAATATCGGGCACTTGAAGTGACGCAAGCTGAGCACCCAGCGTGAATTAAAACCGTTTGTAACCCAACGCACAGACGGTGCACCGGTTTTGTGCAGTTTGCCTTTTATACTGGGCCGCGCCACTGGCCTCAAGGCCCATTAAACCAATGAGGAGACTGGACATGTTTGAATTTTTCACCCTGAATCGGGCTCTGCGCCGGCTTAAGGATCACCCCGTGGTTCGGCATGTGCGGCCTTTGATTTGGGCTGCCGTGGGTGTCTCGGCGGTGGTGGTAGCGGCTTGTGTGTCCACACCTTTGCCGCAGCCAGCGCCTCCCGCGCCTGTGGCGACTCAGCCCGCTCCGCCGGCGCCGCCCGTGGCTGCCGCGCCCCCGGTTGTTGCCGCGCCTTCGGTGGTTTCAGCCGCCAGCACGCCACGCGAGTTCCGCCGCGACGCAGCAGGACAAATCTACAAGCTCAATTCGAACCGCATTTACAAGGGCAAGATGCAGCCTCTGCTGTACGCCATTGGCGTGTTTGAAGTCGAAATTGACAACCGCGGCCAGGTTGTCAAGACCAGTTGGCTGCGCGCACCCAGCCACGCACCCGAGGTGATGGCCGAAATTGACCGCATTGCGCGGCAGGCTGCGCCCTACCCGGCGCCCGTGCGCATGGGCCGCGTTGTCTACACCGACACCTGGCTGTGGGACAAAAGCGGCCAGTTCCAGCTGGACACCCTCACCGAAGGGCAACTGTAGAAGCTTGTGGGGGACTTCACCTGAAAGTTAACATGGGTGTTAACTTTTCAATGGTTCCAGCCGAAAATTGCCAAATTTGAAGCTTTTTCGGCTCTCAAGTCACGTAAAATGGCGATAGTTTGCTATATTAATTATAGCAAATCAAGAACCCCGGTAGGTTGAATAACTCCAGGGGCTGACCAACAGCGGCACATGGTAATGCTGCTCCGGGTGGGCAATGCCGAAGTCCAGCGTCACCTGGCCCAGGAAATTAGGCTCCGGCAGCGCCACACCCAGCGCCTTGAAATACGCCGCCACCTCAAACACCAGCCGGTACGTGCCGGCCTTGAGTGCGTGGTCAGCCACCAGCGGGCCGCCGGGGCTGCGACCGTCGGCGTTGAGGGTCAATTGTTTGATCAAGCTCGCCGTACCGCCGCTTGTGGCATAAAACGCCAATTGCATGCCGCTGGCCGGGCGGCCGTGCATGGTGTCCAGGACATGTGTGCTCAGACCCATGGAAACCCCCAATCCAATGAAGTGAAAATTTAAAACAAAAGTGTATACAATTTTTGGACAGTCACTGACCATTCTGCACCGACCCTTTTGAATTGAACCTGACCATGGCGACGGAGTCCTCATCCACCGACTTGATCGTGCAGGCGCTTACCAAGGCGATTGTCGAACATCGCCTGCAGCCCGGCGCGAAGCTGGCCGAACAGAAACTCGCCGACCATTTTGGCGTGTCGCGCACGCTTGTGCGCCAGGCCCTGCTGCAACTCTCGCAGCACCAGCTGATCCGGCTTGAGCCCGCGCGCGGGGCGTTTGTCGCGGCGCCTTCCGTCACCGAAGCAAAGCAGGTGTTTGCTGTGCGCCGCATGGTCGAGGCCGAGATGACGCGGCTCCTGTTGCAGCAGCTCACGCCCGCCAAAATCAAGGCGCTGCGCGACCACGTGGCACGCGAGAAAAAAGCTGTGGCACTGACAGACGTAGCCGGGCGCACCGAGCTCCTGGGCGATTTCCACGTGCGCATGGCCGAGCTCACCGGCAACGATGTGCTGGCACAGGTGCTGGGCCAGTTGATCTCACGCTGCTCGCTCATCACGCTGATGTACCAGAGCGCACACGCCGCCCAACACTCGCACGAGGAGCACGAAGGCATCATCGAGGCGCTGGCAGCGAAAGACGAGGCACGCGCAGTGGCCTTGATGTTGTCGCACCTTGAAAACGTGGAGGCCGGTTTGTTGTTTGACCGCAGCCTGCCCAGCAACGACATCGCTTCGGCGCTGACTCCCGCATGACACCCGCAGACTACCCGCGCGACCTGGTCGGCTACGGCCAAAACGTACCCCACGCGCAGTGGCCCCATGGCGCGCGCATTGCGGTGCAGTTTGTGCTCAATTACGAAGAAGGCGCCGAGAATTCGGTGTTGCATGGCGACGCGGGCTCGGAACAATTCTTGAGCGAAATGTTCAACCCGGCGAGTTTTGCCGCGCGCCACCTGAGCATGGAGAGCAT
>JANMMR010000155.1:0-4985 GCA_031373455.1 Rhodoferax sp. | reverse complement strand
GGGTCGTCGCCCAGCACGGCGTTGCGGCCTTCGCTTTTGATGAGCGCGGTTTGAATGCGGCTCCAAAGCGCGTCCGCATAGGCGCCATAACCAAGCCAGTCGTCTTGGTCTGCTGCGGGAAGCGTGGAGGTTGGTGCCATTGCCAATGTGGATTGCTTGGTGTGGAAACACTTTAACCGGGGTTTTGGCAATTCCGTTAATTTACTACTGTTTTAATAGCATAAACTTCAATAAATACGTGACTTCATGACTCCTTTATTCATAGAAATCGGCCAAACGGGCAAAACGAACGCCATTCATACCCATATTGGGTACGATTGCGGTGCACTGACAACTTCGGCGAACTCCGTAGTTCCGAGCCTGTCGCGCGACAAGTCGGCACGGTGACACACCCTGCCGCTACCCCGCTTTATCATCGCGGCACAACACCTAAAACGGAGACTTATCCCATGCGCGCCTACCAGCCCACCATCGACTTCCACCGCCTGATCGCCGCCGATCTGCCCGCCGAAGACGGGCAAGACTGGGCTGACGCCAACTGCGGATTCATTGGCCGCATTGAAGGCGGCGACGTGGCCCGTCCGGAAGGCGGCGGCCTGGTCTGGAACATGGGCGGTTATGGCTTCCTGGCCGAAGAGAAATCGCCCGAAACGGTGAACCCGAGCTTGTGGCGCCAGGCGCGGCTCAATTGCATCCACGGGCTGTTTGAGGTCACACCGCGCATCTTCCAGGCACGCGGTTATGACATTGCCAACATCACGTTCATTGAAGGCGACACCGGCTTGATCGCGCTGGACGCCAATTCCACACCGGCCACGGCAGCGGCCTGCCTGGCGCTCTATCGCAAGTTGCGCGACCCGGATGGCAGGCGCCGGCTTCACACCATCATGTACAGCCACAGCCACGGCGACCACTTTGGCGGCGTGGCGGGCCTGTGCACGCAGGCGCAGGTGGACGCGGGCGAAGTGAGCATCATCGCGCCTTCGGGCTTCATGCACCACGCGGTGGCGGAAAACGTGATCGGCGGCGTGGCCATGGGGCGCCGGGCGCAGTTCCAGTTTGGCCCGACGCTGCCCAAGGGGCCGCTGGGCCAGGTCGATGCGGGCCTGGGCAAAACGGTGCCTTCGGGCCGCCCGAGCCTGCTGGCGCCCACCCTGACGATTGAGCAGGCGCACGAGGTGCATGTGATCGACGGCATCGAGATTGAGTTCCAGCTCACGCCCGAGACCGAAGCGCCTTCCGAGATGCACTTTTATTTCCCCAGCGAACGCGCGTTGAACCTGGCCGAAAACGCCACCCACAACATGCACAACCTGTGCCCCCTGCGTGGCGCGCAGGTGCGCGACTCGCTGGCCTGGTCGAAATACCTGCACGTAGCGCTGCAACGGTATGGCGCGCGCAGTGACGTGATTCTGGCGCAGCACCACTGGCCAACCTGGGGCAACGATCGGGTCTGCGAGTTCCTGAAAATCCAGCGCGACCTGTACCGGGTGATGCACGACCAGACCGTGCGCCTGATGAACCACGGCTTGAAGGCGACCGAAATTGCCGAAGGCCTGAAGCTGCCCGATAGCCTGGCCAAACGCTGGCATGCGCGCGGTTATTACGGCACGCTCTCGCACAACGTGAAGGCGGTGTACCAGCGTTACCTGAGCTGGTATGACGCCCACCCAGCCAATCTGCACGCCCTGCCCCCCGTGCAGGTGGCCAAAAAATATGTCGACTTCATGGGCGGCATGGCAGCGCTGATGGCGCGTGCGAAGGCAGACTTCGACCAGGGCGAATACCGCTGGGTCGCCGAGGTGATGAAACACGCCGTGTACGCCGAGCCCGACAACGCGCCCGCGCGCGAGCTGGCGGCCGCTGCACTGGAGCAGATGGGCTTTCAGGCCGAATCCGCCACCTGGCGCAATGCTTATTTGCTGGGCGCGCACGAGTACCGCCACGGCCCGCCCAAAGCGGCGGGCGCGTTGGGCAATTCGCTCATCAATGCGCTCGCCAACGGCCTCTTGTTTGACGCGCTGGCGGTGCGGCTCAACGCGCCCAAAGCGGCCGGGCAAGCTTTCAGCATGGCCTGGCACTTCACGGGCAGCGGCCGCTACAGCGGTGAACACTGGCTGCTGGAGGTCTCCAACGGAGCGCTGAGCAGCATTCAGTGTGAACAAAAGCCCCAGACCGATATCTCGATGGCGCTTGGCCGCTCCACGCTGGAGGCGATCATCCAGCAGCAGTTGCCGCCCCTGCAAGCGGTGACCGAAGGCAAGCTGAAAATCGAAGGCGATGGCCAACTGCTGGCCACCTTCTTTGGCTTGTTGGACCGTTTTGTCGGTAACTTCCCGGTGGTCGATGCGGCGCCCTGGCCGGCCTGAGCTTGGACCCTACCCGTTCGCCAGGGCTCAGGCCCCGTTGCAATCAGGCCAGGTCGAAGCGATCAAGGTTCATCACCTTGCCCCACGCCGCCACAAAGTCGCGCACAAACGCCTCTTGCGAGTCATTACAGGCGTAAACCTCTGCAATAGCCCTAAGTTGTGAGTTTGAACCGAAGACGAGATCAACGACGCTGGCGGTCCATTTGACTTGGCCAGTCGCCCGATCCCGCCCCTCCAACACGTTTTCGGAGGCTGCGGATTTCTGCCACTTCGTGCCCATGTCAAGCAGGTTCACGAAGAAGTCATTGGTCAGCGTTTCAGGTCGCTGGGTGAAAACACCCTGCTGTGCCTGCCCGGCATTGGCGTTCAGGGCGCGCATGCCACCGACCAAAACCGCCATCTCTGGCGCGGTCAGTGACAGCAGGTTGGCGCGGTCCACCAGCAGCTCGGCGGCCGAGCCGGTATGGCCTGCCTTGATGAAGTTGCGAAAGCCGTCGGCCGATGGCTCCAGCACGGCGAACGACGCCACATCGGTCTGCTCTTGCGACGCATCCATGCGCCCCGGCGAGAACGGAACCGTCACGTTGTGTCCGGCCTTCTTGGCGGCTGCTTCGACGGCTGCTGCGCCGCCCAGAACGATCAAGTCAGCCAATGAGACCTTCTTGCCGCCCGACTGCGCGGCGTTGAAGTCTTTTTGAATGGTTTCCAGCATTTTGAGCACCTTCGCCAGTTGAGCTGGCTGGTTCACTTCCCAGTCCTTCTGCGGCGCCAGGCGAATACGCGCCCCGTTCGCGCCACCGCGTTTGTCGCTGCTGCGGAAAGTTGCCGCTGACGCCCAGGCCGTAGAGACCAGCTGGGAGATCGACAGCCCGGATGCCAAGACCTTGGCCTTCAGCGCAGCAATGTCCTGCGCCGTGACCAGTTCGTGATTGACCGTCGGCACAGGGTCTTGCCAAATCAAGTCGCCCTGCGGAACCAGCGGCCCCAGGTAACGGGTGATGGGCCCCATGTCGCGGTGCGTCAGCTTGTACCAGGCCTTGGCATAGGCATCGGCAAACTCTTGCGGGTTGGCCCAGTAGTGGCGCGAGATTTTTTCGTACGCCGGGTCCATGCGCATGGCCATGTCGGCCGTGGTCATCATGGGTGCGTGGCGCTTGGTGGGGTTGTGCGCGTCGGGCACAGTGCCTGCGCCGGTTGCGTCTTTGGGCTTCCACTGGTGCGCGCCAGCGGGGCTTTTGGTCAGCTCCCACTCGTAGCCGAACAGGTTTTCAAAGTAGCCCATGTCCCACTTGGTTGGGTTGTTGGTCCACGCACCTTCAATGCCGCTGGTCACGGCAAATTCACCGCTGCTGCCACCGGCAAAGTTGCTGGTCCAGCCAAATCCCTGCTCGGCAATGTCTGCGCCTTCGGGCGCTGCGCCCATGTGGTGCTCAGGCACTGCGCCGTGTGATTTGCCAAAGGTGTGGCCGCCAGCCGTAAGGGCTACGGTTTCTTCATCGTTCATGGCCATTCGCGCAAAGGTTTCACGAATATCGCGTGCGGAGCCCAATGCGTCTGGCACACCGTTCGGGCCTTGCGGGTTGACGTAAATCAGTCCCATCTGCACTGCGCCCAGCGGTTGCTCAAGTTCGCGGTCGCCACTATAGCGGTTGTCGCCCAGCCACGTGTCCTCCGATCCCCAATAAATATCTTCACCTGGCTCCCACACATCTTCACGGCCACCGGCAAAGCCGTAAGTTTTGAATCCCATCGAATCCATGGCGACGTTGCCAGTCAAAATAATCAGGTCGGCCCACGACAGCTTGCGGCCATACTTTTGCTTGATGGGCCACAACAGGCGGCGCGCTTTGTCCAGGTTGCCGTTGTCGGGCCAGCTATTGAGCGGCGCAAAACGCTGCGTGCCAAAGCCCGAGCCACCGCGGCCGTCGGCAATGCGGTAGGTGCCCGCGCTGTGCCAGGCCATGCGCACAAAAAACGGGCCGTAGTGGCCGTAGTCTGCTGGCCACCAGTCTTGAGAATCGCTCATCAACGCGGTCAGGTCGGCAACGACCGCATGCAGGTCAAGGGTTTTAAATTCTTCGGCGTAGTTAAACGTCTTGCCCATCGGGTCAGATTCGGGCGAATGCTGGCTCAGCAACTTGAGGTTGAGCTGGTTCGGCCACCAGTCTGCATTGGTTCGGGCGCCCGCTACCGTAGGCTTGAGGGCGCTTACGCTGAAGGGGCATTTCAATTCTGTGGTCATGGTGAACTCCTTTAAAAAGGTGCTTGGGCGTGTATCGCAGGGCACAGGTCAAATATTAAAACTATTAAAAAAACTTTTCCAATAGATTTAATCTATTTGCCCGATTGCTGCCGGTGGTCAATTGCCAGTCTCACAGCGCAAATTGCGCTTGCCACCCAATACGGTGGTGGCTTCACGCCTGGGCCACAATCGTTTTACTTCCCACCCGAAAATCCAGAACCATGACCGTCATGCGCCTTTTTCAGGATGCAGACTGGCCCGAGCTTTGGCCTGTCTTGCAAAGCACTTTTGCCACCGGCGACACCTATGCCTATGCGCCTGACAGCAGCGAGCAAGACATCCGCTACCAGTGGGTAGATTCCCCCAAGGCCACC
>JANMMR010000120.1:0-9936 GCA_031373455.1 Rhodoferax sp. | reverse complement strand
GAGAAGATCAGCGTGACGTTGACGCTGATGCCCTCGGCCAGCACGGCGGTGATCGCGGGCAGGCCGGCGCGCGTGGCCGGCACCTTGATGTAGAGGTTGGGCCTGTTTTCACTGCGCGTGCGGGCGATCTTTTTCGCCATGATCACCCTCGCGGTGGCGTCGGCGTTTCAAACCCTGGCCTCGCAGCTCTCCGACTTCACCGGCGGGGAAGACGGCCTGACCTTCAAGCTGCCCGAAGTCATCTCACCCAGTTTTGAGTTTTCCGAAACGCCATTTCTGGGCGCCAACCTGGACGGCAAGCTTCTTTGCTATTACCTGCTGTTCTGTGTTGCGCTGTTGCTGTTTCTGGCCTTGTTGCGCATCGTCAACTCGCCGTTTGGCCGCGTCTTGCAGGCGATCCGCGAAAACGAATTCCGCGCCGAGGCGATTGGCTACAAGGTGGTGGTGTACCGCACCACGTCCAGCGTGTTGTCGGCGCTGTTTGCCTGCATGGCCGGTGCGATGCTGGCGGTCTGGCTGCGCTACAACGGGCCAGACACCTCCCTCTCGTTCGAGATCATGATGGACGTGTTGCTGATCGTCGTCATCGGCGGCATGGGCACGGTTTACGGTGCGGCGATTGGCGCGGCGCTGTTCCTGTTTGCGCAGAGTTACCTGCAGGACTTGCTGCGTGTGGGCAGCGAAGCAACTTCCGGCCTGCCCTGGCTGGCCGCCTTGTTGTCGCCCGACCGCTGGCTCTTGTGGCTCGGGCTCTTGTTTGTGTTGTCGGTGTATTACTTCCCCACGGGTGTGGTGGGGCGCTTGCGCAGTGGCGCGATAGTGGCGGCGCAAAAACTGACAGCACAAAAACTGGCGAAACCATGAGCTTCACCTCGCATTACCTCACCTGCGCGGGCCGCGAAATCCACTACACCGAGTGGGGTGCCGGCAACCCTGCCACCGTGATCGCCTGGCATGGCCTGGCGCGCACCGGGCGTGACATGGACGAACTGGCCGCGCATTTGAGCGGCCTGGGTTACCGCGTGATCTGCCCCGACACCATTGGCCGCGGCCTGAGCCAGTGGAGCCCGGTGCCCGAGCGCGAATATTGCCTGGCGTTTTACGCCCGCATCGCTGCCGAGTTGTTTGCCCAGTTGAAGATCAGCCAGGCGCATTGGGTGGGCACCTCGATGGGCGGCGCCTTGGGCATGGTCTGCGCGTCGGGCTTGTTTGAGCCGGCCATGAAGCAGCGGATCATAAGCCTCACGCTCAACGACACCGCCCCGCAAGTGGCCGACGCCGCGATCGCGCGCATCCGCTCGTACGCGGGCAGCCCGCCTGCCTTCGCGACCGTGCAGGAGCTGGAAGCCTTCTTCCGCCAGGTTTACAAACCCTATGGCTTCCTCACCGACGCCCAGTGGCGCCGCCTCACCGAAACCTCCACCCGCCGCCTGCCCGACGGCCGCGTCACCCCGCATTACGACCCGGCAATGGTGCAGCAGTTTGTGCATTTCCCCAACGACTACCTGATCTGGAACCACTACGACGCGCTGGGCGTGCCGGTACTGTGCCTGCGCGGCGAAACCTCTGACCTCGTGTTGCGCGAGACCACGGCGCAGATGATGCAGCGCGGCCCGGGTTTGAAGGGTTTGACGCGGGTGGTGGAAATTGCCGGTTGCGGTCATGCGCCAGCACTCAATGTGCCGAGCCAACTGGCGCTGGTACAAAATTTCATTGTCGGCGCCATGAAACAATTGACGCTATTAATATGATAGCTAATACTGCCCATTTTCCGTGACTTAAGGCCCGATTTTTTTGTAAAAGTTGATTTTTCGGGAAAATTCGTCAATTTGTTAACACCCATGTTAACAATTGCCATCCAGCTAGTCCCAGCCTTCCAGATTGCGCTGGGCAATGCCGCACAGGGCGTTGATCCAGGCGTCTGAGTCGTTCAGGCCGGGAATGTGGTGGAACTCGCGGCCACCGGCCTTGAGGAAGGCTTCGCGGCCTTCGATGTTGATCTCTTCCAGTGTTTCCAGGCCATCGCAGTTGAAGCCGGGGCAGATCACGTCGACGCGGCGCACACCGGCCTGGCCCATCGCCACCAGGCTCGGCTCGGTGTAGGGCTGCAGCCATTTGGCGCGGCCCAGGCGCGACTGGAAGGTGAGCTTCCACTGGTCGCTCTGCAGGCCGAGCGATTCAGCCAGCAGCCGCGCGGTCTCCTGGCACTGGGCCGCATACGGGTCGCCCAACTGCACGGTGCGTTCGGGCACGCCGTGAAAACTCATCACCAGCTGCTCGCCCTGGCCGTTGGCCGTCCAGTATTTGCGCACGCTGGCGGCCAGCGCCTTGATGTAGAGCGGGTCGTCGTGGTAACTGTTGACAAAACGCAGCTCGGGTATGCGCCGCGCCTGCGCGCCCCAGGCGTATACCGCGTCAAACAGGCTGGCAGTGGTGGTGGTGGAATACTGCGGGTAAGCCGGCAGGATCAAAATCCTTTCAACACCTTGCTGCTTCAAAGCATCGATTTGCGAGCCGATGGAGGTGCTGCCGTACCGCATGGCGTGGCGCACCTTCACCAACTTGCCGCGCTGGGCGAGGAAACCCTGCACCATCAAGGCCTGCTTTTCGGTCCAGTATTTGAGGGGCGAACCTTCGGGGCGCCAGATGCTGGCGTACTTGGCCGCCGACTTGGCCGGGCGCACACGCAGGATGATGCCGTTGAGGATCAGCCACCAGATTGGCTTGGGGATTTCCACCACGCGCGGGTCGCTCAAAAATTCGCCTAAAAATCGCCGCACGGCTGCCGGTGTGGGCGCGTCGGGCGTGCCGAGGTTGCAAAACAGCACAGCGGTTTTTTGCGCCTGGGCTGGCGCGCGTGTGACGGCAGCGTCCAGCGCGGGCTCTGGGGCGAAGGGCGAGAGATTGAAGAAAGGCATGCGTTATTCTCCCGCAACTGCCCACCGCCATTTGCTACATGCTCGACATTTCAAAAATCAGGGCCATCACGCTCGACCTGGACGATACCCTCTGGCCCATCTGGCCGGTGATCGAACGCGCCGAAGACGCGCTGGCCACCTGGTTGCGCCGCCATGCGCCGGCCACCGCGCCCATGTTTGCCGACGCGGCCGAGCGCCTGCGCCTGCGGGAACACGTGGTAAGCACCCGGCCCGACATTGGCCACAACATGAGCGCGCTGCGGCTGGAAGTGATAAGGCAGGCGCTGGCGCGTTGTGGGGACGACACCGCCCTGGCCGATGCTGCCTTCGAGGTTTTTTTTGACGCACGCATGAAGGTGGATTTGTACGACGACGCGCTACCGGCACTGGCGTTTCTCGCCGCGCGCTTTCCGCTGGTGGCGCTCTCCAACGGCAACGCCGACGTGCACCGCGTGGGCATTGGCCACTTTTTCCACAGCAGCCTCAGCGCCCACGAGTTTGGCGTGGGCAAACCCGATCCGCGCATTTTTCACGCGGCGGCGCAGTCTGCGGGATACGGTGCGCAGGAGATCTTGCACATCGGAGACGACGCGGCGCTCGATGTGCAGGGCGCGTTGGCGGTCGGCATGCAGACGGTTTGGGTCAACCGCAAACAGGAGGCCTGGCCACATGCCGACCGGCCTCAACTCACAGTGTCAAGCCTGGCCCAGGTGGTGGAGGTGTTCCAGCGGGTGTAGGGGCGGGTGTCGTTTCAGAGGTTGCGGCTTCGGACGAAGCGGCGATGTTGCGCAGTTTGCCGCGTACAAAATCAAGGTGCTGGCGCAGCGTGTAGACGCGGTCTGAAAACGCCAGTGCAAACCGGGTGCCAATGATTTCCGCTTCAATCGTATCCAGCCGCTGAAAGGTTTCGGTGATTTCCTCTGCCGTCAGCGGGCGGGACAAAATCGCGCTTTCGATGAATTTGATCTCGCCGTAGCGGTTGAACAGGCGGTTTTTCTGCTTCCAGCTCAGGACCGTTGGCAGCACGGTGAAGAGCGGCACCATCAGCGCCACCATCGGCAGCAGGAAAAGGATCAGGCGCTGCACGAAATTCGCCATCCAGAATGGCAAGTAGCGCTGCAACAGCGGGCGGCCATTTTTAAGGTAGCGGTCGGTCTCTTTGGCCAGCGGAAAGTCGGTGCCTTGGGTACCGGGGAAGTCACCGGGGCGGCTCAGCAGACCCGGGCGCGAATGGACCTGTTGCGCTGCGTCGAGCAGCAAATATGCCAGGGCGGGGTGCATGTCTTCCTGGATCACCAAATTGGCGGTGGTGGCAATGAGTGAGATGTCGCGCACCGGAATATTGCGCTCGGGGTTGACCGAGCCCAATTTCAGGCTGACCGGCTGGAAATACGGCAAGCGGCGCGACAGGCCTTCAACCTGGCGCATTGAAGCCAGCGCCACGCTGCTGTCGTTGAGCAGGTAGTTGATCACCGGTGCCTCGGGGGCAGCGACCAGGATGACGGCGTCGAGCTCGTCGGCCTGCAGGCGTTTGGCGGCCGCCATGCCGCCTTCGTTTACCAGCATGGTGCCGCCCCGGGGGCTGCCGTCGGGGTTGAGCACACCAAATGACTTGAGCAGTTCAATCGAGAGTTTGTTGGTGCCGCTGTTGGCCAGCCCGATCGATACCCGCTTGCCCTGCAGCGCGGCCAGGCCGTCATTCAGGTTCAACGTGCGCGAGAAGATCCAGACCGGCTCGTAACTCACCGTCACCAGGGTGCGCAGGCGCGAGTCGGATTCGTCCTTTTGCGGGTCCAGCGCCAACACGCCCAAGCCACCTTGCACCAGGCTCACGTCGGCACTGCCATCATGCAGGCGCTGCAGGTTTTCAAAGGAGCCGTCGGAGTTTTTCAGCACCAGACTGACGCCGTTTTCCTTGAGCAAAGCCTGGTATTTCAGGCCGATCTGGTGGTAGGCGCCATCCGGCGCGCCGGTGCTCATGGTCAGGGTGCGCGGCGGGGACGGGCTGAACGTGCGCAGCGCAAACCAGATCACGGCGCCCAATACCATCGTGACAACCAGCCAAAGCGGAACGCTGCGGTTTTTGCCGGGTTGGGGAATGGTCATGACGGCCGTGAGTATGTCTGCATTGTGCCCAGAGCGTCCATCGCTTTCACGGCGGCCATCGCACTGCGCACGGCGCCTTCCAGCGTGGCGGGGTAGGGGCCTTCGCAGTAGTCGCCGCAAGCCAGCAGGCCCGGTGCAACGACCAGCTCTGGCCGCTGCAGGCCGGGCATGCAGGCAAAGGTGGCGCGTTTTTCAACGATGGTCTGGATTGGCCGAACCGAAAGCCCCAATTGCTCGCGCGCTTGGACCACCACCGCCGTCTCGAGCGCCTCGCGTTCGCCGGTGCTGGCACTGACCACAAATGCCAGCAAGCCGGCCGGTCCGTCCAATTGGCCCCGGTCAAAGACAAACTGGGCCGGGTGCCAGCTTGCGGCAGCGCTTGCAGTTGTGGCGGCAGCGGGCAGAGTCTGGCTGCGCAGGGCGAGCATCGCACGGTCCAGGCGGGCGCCTGGCGAAAAAGCGTAAACGGTGGTGATGGCTTCGAATTGCAGGGCCTTGGCTACGTCGGCCCATTGCTGCATCGATTGGGCGCTCTTTGTGCATGTAAATTCAACGGATTCACCCACCAGTGCGGCCGCGCTGGATGCCGACGTGGCGAGGATCACCGCATCAAACACTTCGCCGTTCACAAGCCAGCCGCCGCCGGCGCTGGGCTTGAGGTTGTCAATCCGCTTGGCCAGGACCAGTTGCGCGCCGCGGCCGGCCAGCCAGATCGCCGCAGCCTGCGGAAAGAGGGCGGACAGGTCCAGCCGGGGCAACAGCAGGTTGGAACTGCCCGGGCCGCCCAAAAGCGAGTCGCGCATGACCCGCAGGAACACCTGGCCGCTGGCGCGCTGCGCAGGTGTATTCAGGGCCGACACACACAAGGGCTCGATCAACTCTGCCATCACACGCGGGCTCAGCGCTGCGCACAACTGGCTGACAGTGGTGTCGCCGGGGCAGGTGAACCCCATCCATTGCCAGCGCGCCGCTGTGGTTGACAGCGAAATTTTGTCCGGCACGCTCCAGCCTTTGGCGGACCAGATGCCGCCCAGGGCGTCCAGCGGCGACACCCAACGGGGGAATTCGATGCCGCTGCCGTCCGGGAAGCGCAGGGTCAAGGGCAGGCGCAGCAACGCCGTCGCTGGATTCACCCCCACGAGAGTCATCAAGCGAAGGGTTTCCGAATACGCGCCAATCAGTATGTGCTGGCCATTGTCCAGCGCCACTGGGGTGCCGTCTGGCAGGGTGCCCTGGACCACTCTGGCCCTGCCACCCAACGTGCGGGATGCTTCAAAAACGCTTGCGGTGTGGCCTGCTCGGGTCGTTTCAACCGCCGCAGCCATACCCGCCCAGCCGGCCCCGATGACGGCGACGCGCATTTCAGGTTTTGCCCAGCGCCTGGACGCGCCATGCCAGCCACAGTTTGCGCAGCGGCGTGAGGCTGACCCGCTGGTGCATCACCTGAAAATTGTCGCGTTCAATTTCACGCAGCAGTGTGCGGTAGATGCTGGCCATCATCAGGCCGGGCTTTTGCGCGCGCCGGTCGGCTTCGGGCAACAAGGCAAACGCCTCGTCGTAAAGGCGATGGGCCCGTGCCGCCTGGAATTTCATCAGGGCAACGAAGTGCTCCGAATGGGTGCGTTTCAGGATTTCATGCGCCTTCACGTCAAATTGCTGCAACTCGTTGACCGGCAGGTAAATGCGCCCGCGCATGGCGTCTTCGCCGACATCTCGGATGATGTTGGTCAGCTGCAGCGCCTGCCCCAGTGCGTGGGCATATTGTGTGGTTTGAGCCTGGGTCTGGCCGAAAATGCGGGCGGCCACTTCACCCACAATGCCAGCCACCAAGTGGCAATAACGCTGCAAATTCGGGTAGTCGAGGTAGCGGGTTTGCTCCAAGTCCATCTGACAGCCTTCGATTACCGCCAAAAGCTGCCGGGCTTCAATGTCGAACGGTTTTGCCAGTGGTATCAGCGCTTTCATCACCGGGTGGCTGGGGTTACCCGCGAATGACTGGGCCACTTCGGACTGCCACCAGGCGAGTTTGGTGCGGGCCACGCCAGGGTCTGCGGTTTCGTCAACCACGTCATCCACTTCCCTGCAAAAGGCGTAAAAGGCCGTGATGGCGGCACGCCTCGGCTTGGGCAGGAACAAAAAAGCGTAGTAGAAACTGCTTCCCGAAGCCGCCGCTTTTTGCTGAACGTATTCCTCTGGTGTCATGGCCGGATTGTTACATTGTGCTGTCACATGAGAAGGCTGCGCCAGAGCAAAATGGGCGCATCCCAAGCCGTGATTTTCGGGCGCGCAGTGAGCGTGGCGTAGTTCATGTGCTCAATTTTGGCGATGATGCGCAGACCGCCCTGTACGACGAGTCGAAGCTCCCAACCGGCCCGGCCGGGTATGCGTTTGGCCAAGGGTGCGCCTTCCAGCATCATGGCCTTGGCGCGCCGGACCTGCTCGCCAATCAGTGCCAGCACGGGCGCAGAGCGCTCACCCGCCAGGAGTTGCGCTTCGGTTACCGCGAATTTGCTGCACTCTTCGGCCGGCAAATAAAAACGGCCTCGCGGCAGGTCTCTGCTTAAATCCTGCCAAAAATTGATCAATTGCAAAGCGGTGCAAATGTTGTCGCTCAGGTGCAGGGATGTGCGGTCCGTTACTTGGTACAGGTACAGCAGAAGTCGGCCCACCGGATTGGCCGAGCGGCGGCAGTAGTCCAGCAACTCGGCTTGGGTGGCGTACCCGTCCCCGTCACGGGTTTTGGCGACATCTTGTGCGAAGGCATCGAGCAGATCGGTGAGCAAACTGACCGGTAGCTTGAATTGTTTCAGGGCAACGTCCATCGCGCCAAAGACTTCAGGCCAGCGGCCGCTGTGGGGTTTCCCACTGTACAGGCTGAGCAGGTCGGCAGACATGGCGGCCAGGTCATCCAGCCTTTGTTGTGCCGATGCGTCACCTTCATCGGCAATGTCGTCGGCGGTACGGGCAAACGCATAGATCGCCGAAATTGGTCCGCGCAGGTGAGCCGGGCACAGCCAGGAGGCGACCGGAAAGTTTTCGTAGTGTTGTGTATTGGCCGTACCATCCGACGCGGGACTTGCACGCGGCGGCAGTGTAGAAGGCGGGTTTTCGGGCATGATTCTGGTGTGAGGTCGGGCTTGTGCAGGTCTTGGGTAGGGAAGAGCGCGCTGGGGCGCGTTGACCCAGCGGGTCCACACGCGGTATGCGTACCTTCCAATTGGGGCCTACGTGTGGCTTAAGTGCGCTGTCAAGCTTGCCCCGATGCTATAAATCTTGACAAGCCGGTGCCTTGGAGTCCTAAAATTGTCATTCCGGCCAACGGTAGTGATTCGGTGCAGGCGGTTGCCGATGCTGTTGGAAACCGGGGTTCGCCCACTTAAGGGCCATTATTACGGGTTAGCCATGTCATTTCAGCGATTCACCCCACAAGCCACATCCAGGCTCAGCCTCGCCCATCTTGCACCTTCCTTGATGGCCTGCATTGCCGTTGCCGTGTTGGCAGCTTGTTCCAAACCGGAGCCGGTGCAGGAGCCAGTGCGGGCCGTCAAAGTGGTGACGGTCAGCAGCGTCAAGCTCGAGTCGGGCGCAGAGTTTGCGGGTGAGGTCAGGGCGAGGGTCGAATCGCGGTTCGGGTTTCGCGTGGGCGGCAAACTGGTGCAGCGTGCCGTGGAGGCTGGCCAACGCGTGAAGTCAGGCCAATTGCTCGCGCAGCTTGACGCGCGCGATTATTTGCTCGCCGCAGACGCCGCAAAGGCCCAGGTGACCTCTGCTGCGACCAACCGGAATTTGACGGTGGCGGAGTACAAGCGGTTCAGCGAGCTCAAAGACCAGAATTTCATCAGCGGCGCCGAGCTCGACCGGCGCGATGCAGCCGTCAAAGGTGCCGAGGCCCAACTTGAGCAGGCACAAGCGCAGTTGTCGTCCCAGCGCAATCAGACCGGTTACACCAAATTGACGTCCGACGTGGCCGGTGTGGTGCTGGGCATTGAGGCAGAAGCCGGGCAGGTAGTCGCCGCGGGTCAGACTGTTGTGCGCATTGCCAAGGATGGTCCGCGAGATGTGGTTTTCTCAGTTCCAGAGGACAAGGTGGCGCTGGTTACCATGGGCTCTGCGGTGGAAGTTCGTGCCTGGTCGGGTTCGGCCACCTTGAAAGGCACCGTGCGGGAAATTGCCGCCAGTGCCGATCCGGTCACTCGGACTTTCCAGGTCAAAGTGTCGATGGATGGCAAAGATGCCGCCGAAAACCTGCCGTTGGGCTCGACCGTCAACGTGATGCCGCAGGCCCTGTCGCTGGCCGGAATTGAGGTGATCAAACTGCCGACCAGTGCACTCAAGCGTGACGGCAAGTCCACAGCGGTGTGGGTGGTAGACCGCCCGAGCATGACCGTCAAATCACAAAATGTGGAGGTGGTGTCGGCGGAGGGCAACGAGGTGGTGGTTTCAAGCGGTGTGACGCCCGGCATGCTGGTGGTGGCAGCGGGTGTGCATGTGCTGCAGGCGGGGCAGAAAGTGGCCCTCTACAAGGACAAATCGGGAGTGGGGCCTGAGGCCAGACCTGCCGTGGCGTCCAAGCCCGCCGCACCCGCTTCGAAATGAGGATGTGATGGCCATTTCCCGTTCACCCGATCATTTCAATCTCTCCAAATGGGCGCTGGAACATCCGGCGCTGACGCGTTATTTGCTGATCGTGCTGATGTTGCTCGGTTTTGTCGCCTATTTCCAGTTGGGACAGGACGAGGACCCGCCGTTTACCTTCCGCGCCATGGTCGTGCGCACGTATTGGCCGGGCGCCACCGCGCAGCAGGTTGCCGAACAGATCACCAACAAACTGGAACACGCACTCCAGGAAGTTCCCAAAGTTGACAAGATCCGGAGTTATTCCAAGCCCGGCGAGTCGCAGATCATCTTCCAG
>JANMMR010000097.1:0-6468 GCA_031373455.1 Rhodoferax sp. | reverse complement strand
GGCCTGCGGGCGTGTGCCTTCCACGATCGTGACATTGCCGCCTTCGAGCACCTTGCAGTTGTGCGCGCGCGGGTCTTCCTTGGGCGTCTGGGTGTAGTGGTTGTTGTCGCAGCGGTAAACGGGTTTGGGCACCTGCGCCTGAGCGGCGAACGCGGCCACGAGCACAACAAAAGCAGGAGCAATCAGGATCGGTTTCATAGGGAGCGGCAAGTATGCGCCATTTGGGAAAAATAGCCAAGCCAAGCCCCTACTGGCAGACCCGGCAAGAAAAAACGGCCCGAAGGCCGTTTTTCCAGTCCACTCAACGGCCCGAAGGCCGTTTTTAATGGCTCGCAACGCTGTGGATTACAGGCTGTAGTACATGTCGAACTCGATCGGGTGGGTCGTCATGCGCATGCGCGTGACTTCGCCCATTTTCAGCTCGATGTAGGCGTCGATCATGCTGTCGGTGAACACGCCACCTTTGGTCAGGAAGCCGCGGCCTTTGTCCAGATACTCCAGCGCCTGGTCCAGGCTGTGGCAGACGGTTGGCACTTTGGCATCTTCTTCGGGCGGCAGATGGTAGAGGTCTTTGGTGGCGGCTTCGCCCGGGTGGATCTTGTTTTCCACGCCGTCCAGGCCCGCCATCATCAAGGAGGCGAAACACAGGTAAGGGTTGGCCAATGGATCGGGGAAACGCGCTTCAATGCGGCGCGCCTTGTCGCTGGCCACATACGGAATGCGGATGGAGGCCGAGCGGTTGCGTGCGCTGTAGGCGAGTTTCACCGGCGCTTCGTAGCCGGGCACCAGGCGCTTGTAGCTGTTGGTGCCAGGGTTGGTGATGGCGTTCAGGGCGCGGGCGTGTTTGATGATGCCGCCGATGTAATACAGGGCGAAATCGGAGAGGCCTGCGTAACCGTTGCCGGCAAACAGGTTTTTGCCGTCTTTCCAGATCGACTGGTGCACGTGCATGCCCGAACCGTTGTCGCCGACCAGGGGCTTGGGCATGAAAGTGGCGGTTTTGCCGTAGCTGTTGGCCACGTTCCAAACCACGTATTTAAGAATCTGCGTCCAGTCGGCGCGTTGCACCAAGGTGCTGAAACGCGTGCCGATCTCGTTCTGGCCCGCGCCGCCCACCTCGTGGTGGAACACTTCAACCGGCACACCCATGGATTCGAGAATGGTCGACATCTCGGCACGCAGGTCTTGCATGCTGTCCACCGGGGGCACCGGGAAATAACCACCCTTGACGGTGGGACGGTGGCCACGGTTGCCGCCTTCAATTTTCTTGGAGCTGTTCCAGGGCGCTTCGTATTCGTCGAGCTTGACGAAACAACCCGACATGTCGGCGCCCCAGCGGACGTCGTCAAAAATGAAGAACTCTGGCTCGGGACCGAAGTAGGCCGTGTCGCCCATGCCCGAAGCCTTGAGGTAGGCTTCAGCGCGTTTGGCGATGGAGCGCGGGTCGCGGTCGTAGGCCTTGCCGTCGCCCGGCTCGAGCACGTCGCAGGTCAACAGGATCGTGGTGTCTTCAAAGAAAGGGTCGATGTTGGCCGTGTTCGGGTCGGGCATCAACAACATATCGGAGGCTTCAATGCCTTTCCAGCCGGCGATGGACGAACCGTCAAAGGCGTGGCCGGCAGTGAATTTCTCTTCGTCAAAATGCGACACCGGCACGGTCACGTGCTGCTCTTTGCCCCGGGTGTCGGTGAAACGGAAGTCAACAAACTTGACCTCGTTCTCTTTCACCATTTTCATCACGTCTGCGACGGTCTTGGCCATCAAATACTCCTGTTGAATGGATTTGTTAAAGGAAACCAGTTTTGAATTGAATGCAGTTTTTATGCCACCCGACGCGGACAATCTTTTCTGCCAAACCGCGCATTTTGCCCCAATTTCCCCGCTGCTTTGCCCAGGTGCAGACAAGTTGCCGAACACGCCGAAATTGGACCCACTTGAACTCTTTACACATATGCACCATTTTAGTGCCATACACGAATTTAGCACCATTCAGGTGCCGCACTTCCGCTGGGTCAGCGCACCAATTCGGGCCCAAGCCTGGCCTTGAAGGTCTCCAGGCCTTTGAGCAACGCGGGGTACGCGCGCTCGATCAATTCCGGTGAACCCTTGACGCCCAGCTCAATGTGCCGGCCATGCACCGGGTGATCCACACTCGGGAGACTGAACACCTTGGCGCCGGCGAAATCACGCTCGATGGCCTCCATCAAAGGTGTCAACGTGGCCTCCATGGCGCCAAATACGACCACCGATTTTTCGATCCAGGCAGATGCTTGATGCAAATGTGGGTAAACCGTGTCCAACACCCAAGCCATCATGGGCCAGGCCATCACCGGGAACCCTGGAACGAAGTGAACAGACCCCACGCTGAACCCTGCAATCTTGTTGTACGGGTTGGGGATGATCGTTGCGCCGGCGGGAAAAACGCCCATGTTCAGGCGGTGCAGGTTGTCGGGCCGGTCGGGTTCGTACGGGATGCCTTGTTCCAGGGCGGTATCGCGCATGCGCTCGCGGATCAAATCGGCGGCTTCGGGGTGCAGCGCCAGTTCGACACCCAAGGCCCTGGCCGCACACTGGCGCGTGTGGTCGTCTGGCGTGGCGCCGATGCCGCCGGTGGAAAACACCACGTCGCCGGAGGCGAAAGCGCGTTTCAAGGCCGCCTCAATGCGCACCGGCGAATCGCCCACGTATTCTGCCCACGCCAGTTGCAGCCCACGCGCATGCAACAGTTCGATCGTCTTGGGCAGGTGTTTGTCGGCGCGTTTGCCGGAGAGGATTTCATCACCAATGATGATCAGGCCGAATTGTGTGTCCATGTGGTTTGGCTGTTCAATTCATCAAAGGTGGCTTGGGATTTTGGCCAGAGCCGCTGTCGCCAGGCAGTTGAAGTGGGTCCGGGCTTGGCCCAAGCGCATCAATGACGATGTGGTCCGACGCGCGCCGGGCCGGAACAATGGCCGCCTCGGCATCTTTTTTCGCCCGCAGTTCCTCCAATGCAGCCAGTGTGTAATGCGCGAACCACAGCGATGAGAACGCGAACACCAGCGTGTAGATCCAGATGGCGAAGGGCACCAGAATCGGCGCCATTGCAATGAACAAGGCGCCTGACGCCCACAACACACTCGGCGCGGCACCCAGGTACCCGCTGATGACACCGATGCCCAGCAGCCAGCCGCGATGCGCCTTGAAAATCTGCCTGCGCTCGTCGGCACTGGCGTGGTCGACCAGCGCGTCATACGACATCACACGGTAAGTGAGCCAGCCCCAGATCAGGGGTGGCAATACGAGAATCAGGGGCGGGATCAGCCACAGCGGTATCGACACGCACATGGCAATGATGGCGAGCAGGGTGGAGCCCAGCGACCAGGCCACACTGGTCACCACCGAGCCGCCTTTTTTGCGCTCGAGCTTCTGGAACCGGCGCTCGGCCACGAGGGACACCATGGCCGGCGTCATCATCCAGGCGACAAACAACAAGGAGCCAATGGCGATTACCGGAATGGCCAGAAACAAAACGATGATCGGCGCCAGCACCACACGCAGGTTCGACAGGCCAAAACGTTCGAGCCAGCCCAGCAGTGTGGTGACCAGCTCAAAACCTTCGAGGTGCGTGCGCACAGCCACCAGGGCTTCATCCCAGAAAAAGTAGCCCAACCCCAAAGCGAGCGCCGCCATGATGACCAGCGGCAGGATGGACAACGCAATCACCCGGGGGTGCAAACAATACAGTGCGGCACGCCAGAAGGCGTCAAGAAGTTTGCTCATGGTCTCAAGGATACCTGCTTGAACCTGCCTCTGTTTCTGAGTGGCTGCGCCTTCACGCCCGGCCGGCCAATCGCTTGAGCCCCAACCACTGCTGTTGCAAAAATCCGCGCCCGTAGTTGCGCAACCCATGGGGGCCGCGTTCAACCTGGTCACGCACGCCCGTGGGGTGGTACTGGTGGCTGAAGTTGGCAGTTCGGAACACGATATCCCACCACGGCAGTAAAACACCAAAGTTCGAGCCTCCCAAGACGGTCTGCCCGTGTCGGGTTGACTCATGGCCAATGCCGATGCTGTGGTGCACCCGGTGAAATCGGGGACTGATCCACAGGCGTTCTCCGATCCTTCCAAACCCGATGCGCAGATTGGCGTGCTGAAAACTTTCTGACAACTGCGTGAAGGCGACGATCGCCACAAATTGCGCGGGCGCGACGCCGACCAGTTGGGCGATGACTACGATGATGACATCCCGCAGGATATCGTCGAGCAGGTGGTTGCGGTTGTCGCTCCACATTGTCATTTGCCGCTGTGAGTGGTGCAGCGAATGCAGACGCCACCACCATTCAAAATGGTGCTGGCTGCGGTGAATCCAGTAGTCCAGAAAATCAAACAACACCAGGTACAGCAGGAAACTCACCAGGGCCCGGTCGGTCACGCCGGGCCAAATGGCATCGAGCTGCCAGGCGCCCAGGCCCGCCACCCGCAGATGGCCAAACACATCGTCCAGCAGCGGCTGGGCCGTGAAAAACAACAACAGGCGAAACAACCCGAGCCGATGGATCAGCGTGTAAAACATGTCGGTGCGGATGGCGGCACGGTCCGTAACAGCCTCCACCGGGCGCCAGCGTTGCAAAGGGGCAATGACAGCGATCAGAACGGCCAGTTGCAGCAGGCCCACCAACAACCAGCCCGTGGCAACGTAGGCGTCTTCCAGGAGGTTGCCAAAGCCAAGGGAGAACAGCATGGGTTGAACCAGCGACTCAAACAATCCTTGTTGCAATTTTTCATACCAGTCCGCAATCTGGCCGCCTTCAGGCGCGATAGCAGGGGTAAAGAAGGTCCCAACCGAAGCTTCCATGGGGCCCTCAGCGACTGGTTCCAATCCAGGCCTGGTAATCAGGGTGCTGGCGCAGGGTAGCGAAACAAAAACCTTTCTCCTTGAGCCCCAGGATTAGCGGTTCCAGCACCGCAGGAGCCCACGGGTCTTTGCGCGACCAGATGCCCAGGTGTGCCACCAGAATGTCACCGGCCTTGATGTCCTTGAGTGCTTTTTTCAACAACACGTCATTGGGGTATTTTTCACTGGGCAGTTCATCCCCCAGAAACCCTGCCGGCGCCCATCCCACATGTTCGTAACCACACTGCCGGGCAGCGGCCAACAGGCGCGGGGATGTTTTGCCTCCCGGCGCGCGAAACAGGGGCAGCGGCTTTTTGCCGGCATGGTCGCCCACGCGTTCTGCGGCATAGGCAATTTGTTCGCAGTATTTTTTTTCGTCCCAGGTGAACTCGCGCCCTTCAAACGCGCCACTGCTGGGCTGGACACGGAATTTCGGCGCCACGCCCTTGACGTCGCCGCGCCAATACACATGGTCATAGGTGTGCGATGCAAATTCGTGCCCTTCGGCAGCGCGCGCTTTCCACCATGGCGCCCAGTGGTTGCCCAGGCTGCCGTCGCCGGTCTGGGTGCGTTCGTTGGCGGCGAAAAAGGTGACCGTGACGTTTTGGCGCTTCAGCACGTCGGCAATCAGGGGGGCTGTTCCCATATGGCCGGTGTCGAAGGTCAGGTACAGTGGTTTGTCACAGGCCTGCGCGTACACTGGGCCAAAGACTCCCGCCAGTACTGCATATGCCGCTGCGATTTTAAGAGCAAATTTCAATCGGTCACCTCCACTAAAAGCGGGGCGCATGGTCCAGTGTCCAGACGCCGTGGGGAGATTTTCCGACATTCACCTGGCGCACCAGTGCCTTGGTTGTGGTGTCGATAACACTAAGTTTGCGTGCCCAGCGAGAGGTCACAAAAATGTATTTGCCATCGGCCGAGACATCCATGCAATCGGGCCCACCCGGCGCCGCGTAGCTGTCAACCACCGCCATGGCTTGATAGTCAATCTTGCTGATCGTATTGGCCACGCGGTTGCTCACATACACGTGGCGTTTGTCGCCCGCTGCGCGAAAGGCATGGGCTCCTGCACCCGTAGGCAACATCCGAACAAACACCGGCTGTGCACCAGCGAGACTCCAGATTTCAACACCGTGCCCGCCCGTCAAGCCGACGAGAAGGAATTTGTCGTCGGGGGTAACAAAAACGTCAGCGGGTGTGGCACCGGTTTTACCCCGCCATTTGAGTGTTTGGGTCGCCAGGTCGATGGTGACAATCTCATCACTGTCCTGCATGGAGGCATAGACCGTTGTGCTTTTGCTGTCGATCCACAAATGGCTTGGCGTTTTGCCCGTTGCAATGCGTTTGGCCAGCGCAATGTTGGCACCGTCCCAACGGTAGATGTCGATGTGGTTGAGCCGGTTGGCGGCGGTCACAAACCACTTCATGTCCGGCGAAAACCGCAGGTGGTACGGGTCTGCGATCGAATGCAGCGTGCGTTGCACCTCAGCCGTTTTCGGGTCGATGAAGGTCAGGGAGTTGCCCGAAGCGTTGGCGATGATGAGCGACTTTTCGTCGGGCGTGAGGTACAGGTGGTGCGGCTCCTTGCC
>JANMMR010000061.1:0-1660 GCA_031373455.1 Rhodoferax sp. | reverse complement strand
AAAACCGTCACCCTGGTGGTGCCTTTCACGCCCAGCAGTGGCAGTGACATCATTGCCCGCATCCTGGCGCCCAAGTTGTCGGCGAAGTGGGGCCAGCCGGTGATCGTTGACAACAAGCCCGGTGCCAGCGGCAACATTGGCGCGCAGTTCGCGGCTTCCGCCGCGCCCGACGGCCACACCCTCTTGATGGCCATCAACGTGATGACGATGACACCCGCTGTCTACAAAATCCAGCCCTATGACGCTGTGGCCGACTTTACGCCCGTGGCCAAGCTGGCCGAAGCGGGGTTTGCGTTTGCGGTGAATCCAGCCGTACCCGCTAAAGACATGGCGCAGCTGATGGCCCACGTCAAGAAAAGCGCCGGCCAGGTCAACTACGCCAGCCCCGGCAATGGCACGCCCCAACACCTGGCCATGGAGCTGCTCAAATCAAGTTATGGCCTGGACACCCTGCACGTTCCTTACAAAGGCATCCAGGGCGCCTTGACTGACCTCATCGGCGGGCAAGTGCAAATGATGTTTGCCACCGTGCATTCGATGCGCCCGCTGGAGCAGGCCGGCAAGGTGCGTTTTCTCGCCGTCACCGGCGCCGCGCGCAACCCGATCGCCCCCGAGATTGCAACCTTCAAGGAACAAGGCATCGACGTGATGGAAGGCGTGGACGCGTGGTATGCGGTGCTTGGGCCCAGGAACATGCAAGCCGAGCTGGTAACCCGATTGAACCGTGATTTTCTGGAGGTCGTGAACCAGGAAGATGTCAAAACCGCCCTGGCCAAACAGGGCCTGGCAGTGCGCACCAGTACACCCGCGCAACTCGGTGCCTTGGTCAAAAGCGATCTGGCTCGCTGGTCCAAAGTGGTGAAAGACGCGCGCATCAGCGCCGATTGAGCCTTGCACCCGCGCCTGTCGAATGCAGCCAGCGCCCCTACTGGTGCTGGCAACTTCGACGAAACCGGCCGCTACAGGTCGCCGTGGCGTGAAGTCCTGAAATCTTTCTGCAGCACCACGGGCAGCGAACTCGACAGCCCGCCATCCACCGCGAGCGCCTGGCCATTCACGTAAGACGCATCGTCTGAGGCCAGAAACAGGGCCGCGCTGGCAATCTCCGACGGTTCGCCATAACGCCGCATCGGGTTGAGCTGGCCGATTTTTCCTTCGGAGCCCTTCTCGCGCGCCTTGTCGAAGATAGGTTTGGTCATGCCGGTTTCGATCAAGCCCGGGCAAATCGCGTTGATGCGCACGCCGGTGCCGGCAAACTGGTTGGCGCTGGTCTGCACCAGGTTGATGACGCCGGCTTTGCTCGCGCTGTAGGGCGGGCCGCCCGCGCCGGAGCGCAGCCCCGCCACCGATGCCGTGCAGATGATCGAGCCGCGCCCCTGCGGCACCATCACGTGCGCCGCGTATTTGATGGCCAGGAAGGGGCCAATCAGGTTGACGCTCAAAATCTTCATCCAGTAACTGGCTGTGATTTCGTCAAAACGCGGCATGCCACCGCTGATGCCGGCGTTGGCATAAACAATATCGAGTCCGCCAAAATGAGTCACAGCGTGCTGGATGAAACCCTGCACGTCGTTGGACTGGTCCACCGCCACCACATTGGCGCCCTGTTGCGCAAACAGAATGGCGCTGGCGCGGCCAATGCCGCTGGCGGCTCCGGTGA
>JANMMR010000055.1:0-10464 GCA_031373455.1 Rhodoferax sp. | reverse complement strand
TGGCCTTGTGGAAGGCCGCGTAGACCTTTTTGGAGTCGTGCCCGCCCCGGCGCAGGTCAAAAATCTCCTCATCACTCATCTTGGCCACCATCTCGGCGGTACGCGGGTCCTTGCCAAAGAAGTGTTTACGCACGTAAGCGCCATCGTTGGCTTTCATGGCCTGGTAATCGCCGTCCAGGGTTTCCATCATGAGTTTTCGCAGCGCGCCGTCTTTGTCGCGCGCCAAAAGCGGGTCCCAATTGCTGCCCCACAAGAGCTTGATCACGTTCCAGCCAGCGCCTCGGAATTCGCCTTCGAGCTCCTGGATGATCTTGCCGTTGCCGCGCACCGGGCCGTCCAGGCGCTGCAGGTTGCAGTTGATGACAAAAATCAGGTTGTCGAGTTTTTCGCGCGCCGCCAGGCCGATGGCGCCCAGGCTTTCAACTTCGTCCATCTCGCCGTCGCCACAAAACACCCAGACTTTGCGGTTTTCAGTGTTGGCAATGCCGCGGGCGTGCAGGTATTTGAGGAAACGCGCCTGGTAGATCGCCATCAACGGGCCCAGACCCATCGACACGGTAGGGAACTGCCAGAACTCGGGCATCAGCTTGGGGTGCGGGTAACTGGAGAGGCCTTTTCCGTCAACCTCCTGGCGGAAATTCAGCAGTTGCTCTTCTGTCAAACGCCCCTCAAGGTAAGCCCGTGCATAGACGCCGGGTGACACGTGGCCCTGGATGTAGAGGCAATCGCCACCATGCTCTTTGCCTGGTTCAGTGCTTTCGGCATGCCAAAAATGGTTAAAACCCGCGCCAAACAAATGCGCCAGCGAGGCGAAAGAACCAATGTGACCGCCCAAATCACCGCCGTCCACCGGGTGGTGGCGGTTGGCTTTCACCACCATCGCCATGGCGTTCCAGCGCATGTAAGCGCGCAGGCGTTCTTCAATCTCGATGTTGCCAGGGCAGCGCTCTTCGTTGTCAGTCTCGATGGTGTTGACATACCCGGTGTTGGCCGAAAACGGCATGTCGATGCTTTGCTGGCGCGCGTGCTCCAGCAATTGCTCCAGCAAGAAGTGGGCGCGCTCAGGGCCTTCAGCTTCAATGACGGCGCTCAGGGCGTCCATCCATTCGCGGGTTTCCTGGCTGTCACCGTCGTTTGCGGCACTGCCGAATGAATTCACTGGAACTGCGGACATCGTCTTCTCCTCGTTGTATGACGCTAATTTAATACGCTGCGGGAATTCTCTCACACAATTTTGAAAATATCAACATATGCATATTCATTCCATAATGCAGAATTTCAAATGCGATCTGACTGCTATTTGTTTTGCACCGATGGCGTAATGAAGCACGTGCCCGCGAGGGGAATTGGGCACGGGCCTACACTCGGGCCATGGCAATCCCGTTGACCCGCCCACGCTCCAATCCCGTTGGATTGGCGACGGCTGCGGCACGGGCGCGAAGCTGGTGGCGAAAACTCACACCGCAGCGGCAAGACCGCTTTTCCGTTCTGGCGCCACTGGCGGCTGTCATTCTGTTTCTGGCAGCGATCATCGCCGCGTTCGGTTACCTGCGGCTGGAAGAAATCGACCGTGAGCAAGAAGCCGTCAAGCGCGACGTGGAATACACACAGCAGCGCCTGCGCCTGCGCCTGCTGGAGCGGCAGGAGCAACTGATGCGGCTGGCACGCGATGTCTCAAACCGCGACATCGACGCCGACGACTTCCGTGACCGTGCCGAGTCGCTCATCAACCAGTACCCTGAGCTGGAGTCGTTGAGCTGGATCGACGACAAAAAACGCATTCGCTCGGGCTTTGCCACTGCGAGCTTGCCCGTGGGCCAGGCTCGCCCGGTTGGCAGTTTTCTGCGCCCCGGGGAAACTGAAACCAACTTCCAGCTGGTCAAAGACCTCAAGCAGCCGGTTTATTTCCAGCGCACGGTTGCCGACGCGCCGTCTGTCCTCCAACTGCATATTCCGTTTAACGACAAGGCAAAGTTTGCCGGTGTTGTGCTGGCCGAGTATTCGGTAGACGGGCTATACCGCTACGGCGTGCCGCCCGAGGTTTCCGCGCGTTATGCTGTGTCGTTCCACGATGCCAAAGGCGTTCGGCTTGCCGGTACGTCAATTCCACCCCGCAACCCGGCCGCAACCCTGTTGCCCTGGGCGTCACCCGATCTGGTGCATGAAGTGCCGGTATCACCGGTCGGCAATGGCCTGGTCATCAAGGCGCAGGCTTACCGGACTTCGCTCGGCGTGATCGGCAGCGGCTTGTTTTGGCTGGTGATGGTGCTCTCAGGCCTCACGGTATGGACGCTTTTGGCCAACTGGCGCCACATGCGCCGGCGCATGCAAGCGCAGCAGGCGCTGCTGTCTGAAACCAATTTCCGACGCGCCATGGAGAACTCCATGCTCACAGGCATGCGCGCCATGGACTTGCAGGGACGCATCACCTACGTGAACGCGGCGTTTTGCCAAATGACGGGCTGGGATGAGGCGGACCTGGTCGGCAAGTCGGCACCTTTTCCCTACTGGCCCGACGGCGACCACGACATCCTTACCTCCCGTCTGGACGACGAACTCAATGGCCGCACCACACCAGGCGGCATTCAAATGCGGGTCAAGCGCCGCGACAAGTCATTGTTTGACGCCCGCCTGTATGTTTCCCCCTTGATTGATTCCCGTGGCGCGCAAACCGGCTGGATGACATCGATGACCGATATCACCGAACCCAACCGCGTGCGCGAGCAGTTGTCGGCGTCGTATGAACGGTTCACCACGGTTCTTGAAGCCCTGGACGCGTCGATCTCGGTAGCGCCATTGGGCGGCGACGAACTCCTGTTCGCCAACAAGTTGTACCGGCAATGGTTTGGCGTGCGCGCCGCTGGCCATCTGTTGCTGGTCACACAGGCCGGCGTGCCACCGGGCCCGCTGAATGACGACGCCCTGGACAGCGTTGACTCTCTGGCCGGGTTGCCGGCCAACGCGGTGGCTGACATTGAATCGGAAAGCGCCGAAATATTCGTCACCGACCTGGGCCAGTGGCTGGAGGTGCGCACGCGGTATTTGAGTTGGGTGGACGGTCGCCTGGCCCAGATGGTGATTGCCACGGACATCACGGGTCGCCGTCTGGCCGAAGAACAATCGGCCGCGCAGGCCGAGCGCTCGCAAAATGCCAGCCGCCTGATCACCATGGGGGAGATGGCGTCCAGCGTGGCGCACGAACTCAACCAGCCGCTCACGGCCATCAACAACTACTGCAATGGCATGGTCTCACGCATCAAGTCGCAGCAGATCACGGAAACCGACCTGCTGGGGGCACTCGAGAAGACGGCCAAACAGGCCCAGCGCGCGGGCCAGATCATCCAGCGGATCCGCTCGTTTGTGAAACGCAGCGAGCCCAACCGGGCCATGTCATCGGTTGCGGAGATGGTCGGCGAAGCGGTTGAGCTGGCAGACATTGAAGTGCGCCGGCGCAACGTGCGCCTGACCCATTACGTGGGTGCGCGGCTGCCCCAATTGATGGTGGACCCGATCCTGATCGAACAAGTGCTGGTGAACCTGCTTAAAAACGGCGCCGAGTCGGTCGACGCTGCCGAGCGCCCGGCTTCCCGGCGCAGCGTGGTTCTGCGCGTAGTGCCCAAGCGGGTCGACGAAAAACCCGTCATCGAGTTCACCGTGCAGGATTCCGGCAAGGGCCTGCCGCCTGAAGTCATGGCGCGCCTGTATGAGGCATTTTTCTCCACCAAGGCAGACGGCATGGGCATTGGCCTTTCGCTGTGCCGCTCAATTGTGGAGTCACACCAGGGGCGGATGAAAGCGGAGAACCTCTACAATGGCAGCGAAATTACGGGCTGTTGTTTTTCATTCTGGCTGCCTGTGGTTGATGCTGCACCGGCCGTCGCCGGGCTGTCCGGCAAGACCGAGAAGTTTGCTGGTTAATCAATGAAGGTAGGCGCATGAGTTTGATTCCCAAAAAAGGTACCGTGTACGTTGTCGATGACGACGAGGCAGTGCGAGATTCACTTCAGTGGTTGCTGGAGGGCAAGGACTACCGGGTTCGGTGCTTCGATTCCGCAGAGACGTTTTTGAGCCGCTACGACCAGCGCGAAGTCGCCTGCCTGATCGTTGACATCCGCATGGGCGGAATGACCGGACTGGAGTTGCAGTCACGCCTGATTGAAGCAAAGTCGCCGCTCCCCATCGTGTTCATCACCGGCCACGGCGACGTGCCAATGGCCGTGGACACCATGAAAAAAGGCGCGATGGACTTCATCCAGAAACCTTTCAAGGAAGAGCAACTGGTCAGCTTGGTCGAGCGCATGCTGGAGCACGCCAAGAGTACCTTCACCGAGCACCAGCAATCTGCCAGCCGGGACGCGCTGCTCTCCAAGCTCACGCTGCGCGAGTCGCAGGTGCTCGAACGCATTGTTGCGGGCCGCCTGAACAAGCAAATCGCCGACGACCTGGGCATCAGCATCAAAACGGTCGAAGCACACCGCGCCAACATCATGGAGAAGCTCAACGCCAACACGGTGGCAGACCTCCTCAAAATTGCGCTTGGGCAAAGTGGCGTGAAGGCTTGAGGGATTCGGCAGTCGATTCCAACTTGATTTGATCGCTATAAAATAGCGAGCAATAAATGCCCGTTTTGCGAGACCTAACGGGCTTTTTTACTTCAATTTTCACAATGACAGCCCAACTGATCGATGGCAAGGCAATCGCTGCAACGCTGCGCGCCGATGTCGCATTGAGGGTTCAAAAACTGGCGGCCCGGGGTGTAACACCTGGCCTGGCCGTGGTGCTGGTTGGGGACGATCCGGCCAGCCAGGTCTATGTGCGCAACAAGGTGCAAGCCTGCCAGGATACCGGCGTGCATTCGGTGCTGGAGCGCTACCCGTCAACGATGCCCGAGGCTGACTTGTTGGCGCGCGTGGCGGCCCTCAACGCCGACCCGTCCATACACGGCATCCTGGTGCAGATGCCGCTGCCCAAACACATTGATGCACACCGTGTCATTGAAGCCATCGCGCCAGGGAAAGACGTCGATGGTTTTCACGTCGCCAGCGCTGGCGCCCTGATGACCGGAACGCCCGGCTTCTGGTCTTGCACGCCCTATGGTTGCATGAAACTGCTGGAAAGCACCGGTATTGCCTTGAAAGGCAAACACGCGGTGGTAATAGGCCGCAGCAACACCGTGGGCAAACCCATGGCGCTGATGCTGTTGCAGCAAAACGCAACCGTAACGATTTGCCACAGCGCCACGCAAAACCTCAAAGGCCACACTTTGCTGGCCGACGTGGTTGTTGCCGCCGTGGGCCGGCGCAACATGGTGACGGCAGACATGGTCAAACCGGGCGCGGCTGTCATCGACGTGGGCATGAACCGCGTTCCTGAAGGAGAGCCCGGCGCCGGAAAACTTTGCGGCGACGTGGATTTTGCCGCCGTCAAGGAGGTGGCCGGCTGGATCACGCCGGTGCCCGGCGGCGTGGGCCCCATGACGATCACCATGTTGCTGGTCAATACCTTGCAATCCGCCGAATCCACCGCCAAATGACTGCCATGACCCAAGTTCCACCCAACCCTTTGCTCGATTTTTCAGACCTGCCTTTGTTTGACCAAATCAAACCTGGCCACGTTGCGCCCGCCATCGACGAACTCTTGGTCGGCGCTGAAACCGCACTCACAACCGTGACCGCAGAGCCATTTGCCGCAAACTGGACGGCCATCGCCCAGGTGCTGGATGTCGCCACCGAGCGCCTTGGCCGCTCCTGGGGCGCGGTGAGCCACCTCAATGGTGTGGCTGACACGCCGGAGTTGCGCGCGGCCTATAACGAAGCCTTGCCAAAAATTACCGAATTTTTCACCCGCCTGGGCGCCGACGAACGGCTTTACGCAAAATACAAAGCCATCCAGCCTGAAAGCCTGAACAGCGAACAAAAACAGGCGCACAAAAACGCGATCCGAAACTTTGTACTGGGCGGCGCGGAATTGCAAGGCCCGGCGCGTGAACGCTTCGCCGCGATCCAGGAGCGCCAGGCCGAATTGAGCCAGAAATTCAGCGAAAACGCCCTCGACGCGACCGACGCCTTTTCCTATTTCGCCACAGAAGTCGAGCTCGAAGGCGTGCCCGCCGACGTGGTGCAAACCGCGCGCGCTGCGGCGCAGGCCGATGGACGCGACGGCTTCAAATTGACGCTGAAAATGCCTTGCTATTTGCCGGTGATGCAGTTTGCAAAAAGCAGCGTTTTACGCGAAAAACTGTACCGGGCTTACGTCACCCGCGCGTCGGATCAGGCGCCGCCCGAGAGCCTGAAATTCGACAACAGCGCCCTGATTGACGAGATTCTGGCCCTGCGCCAGGAAGAGGCCCAGCTCCTCGGTTATGCCAATTTTGCCGAGTTGTCCCTGGTTCCCAAAATGGCGGATTCGACAAAACAGGTGATTGGCTTTCTGCGCGACCTGGCGGCCAAAGCGCGCCCCTTTGCACTGAAAGACGTGGCCGACCTGCGCGCGTTTTCGGCCGAGCAATTGCAGCAGGATGGCCCGGTCGATGCCTTGAACCCCTGGGACCTGCCCTACATCAGTGAAAAACTCAAAGAGGCCCGCTACAGCTTCAGTGAGCAGGAGGTCAAACAGTATTTTCCACTGCCCAAGGTTTTGGCAGGGCTCTTCAAGATCGCCGAAACCCTTTTTGACATTGCCATTTCACCCGGCAGCGCGCCGGTCTGGAACCCCAACGTAGTTTTCTACCGAATCGAGCGAACCAGCCGGGCGCCTGACGGCAGCACGGCCACGCGGCTGATTGGCCAGTTTTACCTTGACCCGGCCGCGCGAGCCGGCAAACGCGGCGGTGCCTGGATGGACGACGCACGCGCCCGCTGGCTGCGGCCCGACACCGGCGCGTTGCAGACCCCGGTTGCGCACCTGGTGTGCAATTTTGCCGATGCCACCGAATCGGCGGGCGTCAAAAAACCGGCGCTGCTCACGCACGATGATGTCACCACGCTGTTCCACGAGTTTGGCCACGGCTTGCACCATTTGCTGACGCAGGTCAATGAGCGTGACGTCTCGGGCATCAGCGGCGTGGAATGGGACGCCGTGGAATTGCCCAGCCAGTTCATGGAGAACTTTTGCTGGGAATGGGATGTGGTCAAACACATGACGGCGCATGTTGACACGCAAGCGCCGCTGCCGCGCGCCTTGTTCGACAAGATGACCGCCGCAAAAAACTTCCAGACCGGCCTGCAAACCCTGCGGCAGGTGGAGTTTTCGCTTTTTGACATGTTGCTGCACAGCGAGCACAAACCCGGCGATGCTGTGATGGACCTGCAGGCACAGGTGCGCGCAGAAGTCGCCGTGCTGACGCCGCCCGCCTGGAGCCGCAGCGCTCATACCTTCAGCCATATTTTTTCAGGCGGTTATGCCGCCGGGTATTACAGCTACAAGTGGGCCGAGGTCTTGAGTGCAGACGCCTACGCCGCCTTTGAGGAAACCGCGGGCAAAGACGGTTTGCCAAACCCGGAAACTGGGCGAAAATACCGCCAGTCGATCCTGGAGGCAGGTGGCAGCCGGCCGGCGATGGAATCGTTCAAGGCATTCAGGGGGCGCGAGCCTCGGCTGGACGCGTTGTTGAGACACCAGGGCATGGCGTAGCGCAAAAGTAGGCACAAGAGTATTGGCATTTCTAGGGGAAATCGATGAAACAGGTAGACAAACGCTTCACCCGCAGCCGCGCAAACCTTGTGCTGGCGCTCGGCGCCTGCCTGCTGGCGTCTGCTTTTGCCGCACAGGCGCAAACGGTGTACCGCATCGTCGGGGCGGACGGCAAGGTGACCTTCTCAGACAAACCGCCGGTTGTCGCCGGCAAAACCAACGACAAAGTCACCGCAACCGACCGCAGCGGCCGGGCACTGGACCTCACGGGCGCCAGCCTGCCGTTTGAGCTTCGCCAGGTAGCCAACCGCTACCCGGTGACGCTGTACACCTCCAGCAATTGCGGCCCCTGCTCGACCGGGCGCGCCCAGTTGGCGACGCGCGGCGTGCCGTTCGCCGAGCGCACCGTCAACACCAACGAAGACATCGAAGCCCTGCAACGCCTCAGCGGCGAGAATTCCCTGCCCTTTTTGACCATCGGCGGGCAAAAAATCAAGGGATATTCAGATACCGAGTGGACCCAGTTCCTCGATGCTGCAGGTTACCCGGCCGCCTCGAAGCTGCCGGCCAATTACCGCCCCAATCCGGCATCGCCCCTGGTGGCCGTGCAAAAGCCGGCGCCGGCCGCGCCACCCACTGCCGAAAACCCGCAAACGGCAACCGCCACGCCCACAGAACCCGGCGCTGCGCCACCGGCCAACCCGGCCGGCATCCGCTTCTAAAAAACCAACGTTTTCACACCTTCGGGTGTGCCCAGTACACACACCTGGGCGCGCTGGTGGGCAAACACACCAACGGTAACTACGCCGGGCCACTGGCTCACCTGGGTTTCAAAAGCCAACGGGTCGTGAATCTGCAAGCCGGTCACGTCCAGAATGTGCTGGCCGTTGTCTGTGACCAGCGGTTTGCCGTCTTTCTGGCGCAGCTTTGCGCTGCCACCCAGCGCCGCAAAACGGCGTGCAATCTGGTTCGCAGCCATCGGGATGATCTCCACCGGCAGCGGAAAGCGGCCCAGCGTCTGAACCTGTTTGGACGCGTCGGCAATGCAGATGAACTGGCGCGACTGCGCCGCCACGATCTTTTCGCGCGTCAACGCCGCACCGCCACCCTTGACCATGTTGCCGTGGCCATCAATCTCGTCGGCGCCGTCGATGTACACCGCCAGTTCACCGACCTCGTTGGCATCAAACACCGCGATACCCAGCGCCTTGAGCCGCTCGGTGCTCGCCAGCGAACTCGACACCGCGCCCTTGATTTCACCCTTGATCGACGCCAGCGCGTCAATAAAGCAGTTAACGGTGGAGCCAGTCCCAACACCCACAATTTCCCCGCGCACCACGTATTTCAGGGCGGCCACGCCAACCTGTTGTTTCAATTCGTCCTGTGTCATTTGCGACAATCCTTTGCTTAACCCGAAATTATCCAATGTCGCTGCTGCCCTACGCCCTCGCTCGCCCGTTTTTATTTGGCCTTGACCCCGAAACCGCCCACGAGCTCACGCTGCACGGCCTGGCCACCGCGCAGGGCACACCGCTGGAGTGGGCCTATTGCAACGCCCGGGTGGACGACCCCGTTGAGTTGGCCGGCCTCAAGTTTCCCAACCGCGTCGGACTGGCCGCTGGGCTGGACAAAAACGCGCGTTGCATCGACGGCCTGGCGGCGATGGGATTCGGCTTCATCGAAGTCGGCACGGTCACGCCACTGGCCCAGCCCGGCAACCCCAAACCCCGCATGTTCCGCTTGCCCGAGGCAAAGGCGCTGATCAACCGGCTGGGCTTCAACAACGATGGCCTGGAGGCGTTCACAGCCAATGTGCAACGCTCGGCCATGCGAAAACGCCGCAACGCGCCCCTGCTGGGGCTCAACATTGGCAAAAACGCAGCAACCCCGATTGAACGGGCCACAGACGACTACCTGCTGGGGCTTGATGGCGTGTACCCGCATGCCGACTACGTCACGGTCAACATCTCCAGCCCGAATACGAAAAACCTGCGCGCGCTGCAAAGTGACGAGGCGCTGGACAAACTCCTGCAGGCCATTGCCACACGCCGCGAGCGCCTGGCCAAACAGCATGGAAAACGGGTGCCGGTTTTCGTCAAGATTGCGCCTGATTTGAACGACCTGCAGGTCAAGCTGATTGCCGCCACGCTGCGGCGCCACGAGATGGATGGCGTGGTCGCCACGAATACAACGCTCGACCGTGCAGCCGTCATCGGCATGCGCCACGCCGACGAGGCCGGTGGTCTCAGTGGCGCGCCGGTCTTCCAGCTGAGCAACCAGGTGATTGCGCAACTGCGGGCGGAATTGGGAAAAAACTTCCCGATCATCGGGGTGGGTGGCATCTTGAGTGGCGATGATGCGGCCAGCAAAATCAAGGCTGGCGCCGACGTGGTGCAAATCTATACCGGGCTGATTTACCGCGGGCCGGATCTGGTGCGCGAAGCGGCCCTGGCGATCAAGAAAATGGTTTGAAGGCGACGGCGTGACGCCATGAGGGCGCGACCTCGTTGACCACCTTTACCTCATTGACCTCATTGACCTCATTGACCTCTTTGATCCCGTGACGCGGTTTGGGGTTTTGCCAATAATTAACACCCATGTTAATTATTTCGTGTTTTCACCGTTTTTTTGTGATAAACAGAGGGGTTTTGGCATTCAAGTCACGTGTTTAATTGATTTATTGCTATTATCTTAGTAGCAATCGAAAATTGACATCATCTTGCGTCCGGGCCTCGTTTTCCGGCTGGCCGGCTGTCGCGCATGCGGCAAGAAGCGCCAGTCAGACCGGTGTAAACGCTAAGGGCCAATCGCCTGCAGGCTGCTATAAACCGG
>JANMMR010000047.1:0-9639 GCA_031373455.1 Rhodoferax sp. | reverse complement strand
TCCTGCGTGAAGGCGCGCACCCGCATGATGCCGTGCAGGCCGCCAGTGGGCTCGTTGCGGTGGCATTGGCCGAATTCACCGTAACGCAGTGGCAAATCACGGTAACTCTTGATGCCCTGGTTAAAGATCAGGATGTGGCCGGGGCAGTTCATCGGCTTCAAGGCGTAGTCGCGCTTTTCCGACTCCGTGGTGAACATGTTGTCGCGGTATTTGTCCCAATGGCCGGTCTTTTCCCACAGTGATTTGTCCAGGATCTGCGGGCCCTTGACTTCCTGGTAGCCGTTGTCGCGGTAGACAGCGCGCATGTATTGTTCGACGCCCTGCCACAGCGTCCATCCCTTGGGGTGCCAGAACACCGTGCCAGGGGAATGTTCGTCGATGTGGAACAAATCGAGCTCGCGGCCCAGGCGGCGGTGGTCGCGCTTTTCGGCCTCCTCGATCATCGTCAGGTGCTGCTGCAACTCGTCTTTGGTGGCCCAAGCGGTGCCGTAGATGCGTTGCAGCATCTCGTTGCGGTGGTCGCCACGCCAATAGGCGCCCGCCAGCTTCATCAACTTGAAGTGTTTGAGCTTGCCGGTGCTGGGCACGTGGGGGCCGCGGCACAGGTCTTCAAATTGGCCTTCGCGGTACAGCGACACGTCTTCGCCCGCCGGGATGCTGGCGATGATTTCGGCCTTGTAATGCTCGCCAATGCTCTTGAAATACGCCACAGCTTCGTCGCGCGGCAAGACACGGCGTGTGACAGGCTCGTCCTTGTTGGCCAGCTCGGTCATCTTCTTTTCGATGGCCGCCAGGTCGTCCAGCGTGAATGGCCGCTTATAGGAAAAGTCGTAGAAAAACCCGTGTTCAATCACCGGGCCGATGGTGACCTGCGCATCGGGGAACAGCTCCTTGACGGCATAAGCCAGCAAATGCGCGGTCGAATGGCGGATGACCTCCAGCCCTTCGGCGTCTTTGACAGTGATGATCGACAGCAGGCTGTTTTGCGTGATGGGGAACGAGGTGTCGACCACCTTGCCCGAACTTTCAGGTTCGCCTGCGGCTCTGACCTTGCCAGCCAAAGCGGCCTTGGCCAGCCCGGCACCGATCGACGCAGCAACTTCGGCCACGGTTACGGCAGCCGGGAAATCACGTTGGGATCCGTCTGGGAGAGTGATTTGAATCATGGTTATTTTTCAAAAATTGTCTGGGCGAAAAAAAAGCACGGTGAAGACCGCGCTTTGAATCTGACTGGGTAGCTGGCAACGCACAAGGCGCGCGGACTTGGGGCCTCATGCGCTCATGAAAACAAAGCCGATGTAGTTCGCGGTGTCATAACCAGTTTGCCTTTCCCGCTCTTGTTGGTGGATACCCCCGAGGGTACGATGGATTGCATTTTACATGGCGCGCGCAGGGTTTGGCGCCACTCCGTCCGCAGGCAGACGCCTCACTTCATGAATTTTTCAAATTCAACCAGCGGCAGTGGCTTGGAGAAGAGATACCCCTGCCACAGCGGGCAACCCTGAGCTTGCAGGAAATCCTGCTGCAGCTTGGTCTCGACCCCTTCGGCAATCACTTCAAGCCCGAGGTTGTGGGCCATGCCGATGATCGTCTGGATGATCACGGCATCGGTGTTCTGCAGGCCGATGTTGCGCACGAAAGACTGGTCGATCTTGAGCAGGTCCAGTGGCAATTGGGTCAAATAGGCCAGCGACGAATAACCCGTGCCAAAGTCGTCCATCGAGAGGCGCACGCCCAAGTCCTTGAGCACCTTCATTTTCTGGATGGTGTCTTTCACGTTGTCAAGCACCACAGATTCTGTCAACTCCAGTTCAAGCAGGCCCGGTTTTGCGCCTGAATTGCGCAACGCCAGGCCGATTTGCTCAACAAAATCGGGTTGCCTGAATTGCCGCGCACTGACGTTGACCGCCAACTGCAGGGCCTCAAGCCCGGGCTTGTTTTCCCATTCCTTGAGCTGCATGCAGGCCGTCTGCACGACCCATTGGCCGATCGGCACGATCAAGCCGGTCTCCTCTGCCAGCCCAACAAAGTCCGCCGGCGAAACCGTGCCCAGGCGGGGGTGTTCCCAGCGGATGAGCGCTTCAGCCCCCACTGCCCGGCCGTCGTGCGTCATCTGCACCTGGTAATGCAGCCTGAACTGTCCGTCGACCAGCGCCAGGCGAAGGTCTTTCTCCAGGTCAGAGCGCGCCGTGATGGTTGCCAGCATCTCGGGGTCGAAGAAACACAGGGTGTTGCGTCCGGAGTGCTTGGCCTGGTACATCGCAATGTCGGCTTGCCGCAGGAGGTCTGTCGGTGACTGTTGCCCGTCTGAAAAGAAGGTGGCGCCAATGCTGCAACTGCAGTTGAAAGTCTGATCGTCTAGATTGAAAGGCTGGTTCACGCTGGCCAGTATTTTTTCACCCAAATGGTTGGCGTGGGCGGCAGCTTCGATCACCTGCGGGCTCAGGCCCTGGAGCAGCACCACAAACTCGTCGCCGCCCAAACGCGCCACCGTGTCCTCTGCCCGCACACAGGCCTTGAGGCGCTGGGCCACCTGAAGCAGCAGGAGGTCACCCAGGTCGTGCCCGAGGGTGTCGTTCAGGGTTTTGAAATGGTCCAGATCAAGGACCATGAGGGCGCCATAACGGCCACTGCGCGCACTGGCAGCAATGGCCTGCTGCATCCGGTCAATCAGCAAGCGCCGGTTGGGCAGGCCTGTCAAAGTGTCGTAAAACGCCAGTCGCTCGATTTCGCCAGCCGCGTTTCGCAGTTCGGACACATCCTGGAAAACGATGACCACGCCGCCGCTGGGGGTGGGCCGCTCGGTCACTTCAATGATTTTCCCGTCGGGTTGCAGCACATCGTGTTTGCCCTGCGGCGTCTTCAGCGCGCCCATGCGCCGCTCAACCCAGGTGTCGATGACCTCCTGTTTTTCTCCAGGCAGGCGTTTGATGGCCGCTTGCTCCATCATCTGGCGGTAGGACCGCAGAGGCGCCATCGTCCCGGCTTGCCAGGGAAATATCTCCTCGTAGCGCCGGTTCCAGGTCACCACCTTGAGTTCGGCGTCGAGCAGCAGGAAGCCATTGACCATGGACTCCAGCGCCTGGTCCAGGTTGTCCTTGGACTGCCGGGTGGCCAGCTGGGTGCGTGCCAGGCGGTGAAAATACCAGATGGCGAAGGCGCCAGCGGCCAGCAGCATCGCCGCAAACGCCAGCGAAATACCCACCAGCAGCGACGATTGTTTGCGTGAACCGGCCAGGGCCTTGTCAAGCGGCACACTGGCCGCAATCAGCACGTTGGGTGCCAGCACCGGCCTTGCCACCATGATGGAGGGCGTGTGGCGGAGCCGGGCCGGCAAGCGCAACACACGGGCCAGATCGGGTTGGTCACCCAAAGGTGGAGCCAAATACTTTCCAAGCAGGCGGTCCAGCGCCGGCGCGCTGACCAGGAGCAAGCCGTCGCGCCGCTCCAACGTCACTTCCAGGCCCGGAATGTCAACCCCCTGCACCAGAATGGTCGCCAGGGTTGTCACCTGCACCTCAGCCACCGCCAGCATTTTGCTGCCGTCTGCCAGTTGCAGGCGGCGTGCAAAATACAGCGCTGGCTCGGAGCTTGCAATGCTGGTCTGCGGCGGGCTGATGATCTGGGTCGGGACAATTTGCGCCAGGGCCTCCATTGCAAACCCCTCGGGCAGTTTGACGGCAAGCGCGCCGCCACTGGCCCGCGACGAGGCCACGACCTTGCCCTGGGCATTGACAAGGGCGATAAAATTCGCCACCAAATTCGGTTGAACGACACTTTGCATGCGCCGGCTGGCGTCAGCCTCGTCGATTTGTGATTCGCTCAGTTTTGACAACCCCAGTTGGCTCTCGATCGCGGCCAGGAGCAGGTCGACGCCCAGCAGGTTGCGGTTCAAGGCCGCCTCGGCGCCGTTGACAAAGCGCACCACCTCGCCCTCGGCCTCGGCCATGGCACTTTCGTGGTTGTTGCGAATCAGGGTCGCCGTAGCAAGCGCCAACGCGCCCAGAAACAGGGCCAGAAGCGCGATGACGGCCAGGGTCACCCGCGTGGGCCACATGCCCTTCACTTGGCAGTGGGCACCAGGATGCCGCGTGCCGGACCGACGGTCTGGTTCCAGATGTCGGCACAGCCGACGCTGCAACGCTCAAGCCAGCGTGGCAACACCACGCGCGAAAAAACCTGCTGGCGCAAGCGCTCATCGTCTGCCGACGCGGCAACCTCCACCATTTTCCCTTTGCGCCCATTGGCACAGTCCCCCACACCTTTGTTGCAGGCCATGCCCTCCGAGGTCTCGCGCTCACTCTCAACCCAGATCGCCGATTCGAGTTTGGGCAATTCGCGGCGCAGCAACACTTTCAAATCCGCCGGCAATGCTTCCCAAGCCTGCAGGTTCGCGCCGAACACCGCCAGCCCCCAGTTGACGGGCAAGGCGTGCACATGGGTCGTCACCTCATGCAGGCCCAGCGTGTTGCCCGACATGGTGCCGGTGATGGCGCAATCGGTGTTGCCAGAGGCCATGTTGCCCATCAGCTGGCTGAACGATGTCAACACCGGCACGCCACCCAAGCCGGTGACGAAATCTGCCTGCGTAGCGGAGGAAACCCGGACTCGCCGCCCCGAAAGCTCAGCCAGACTGTTGATGGGCTTGGTGCAGAACGCAACCTGGGCCGGGTAGGTATACAGCCCCAACAACTCAATGCCTAACCGCGTCCGCAAGGTCTTTTCCAGGTAGGGCCTGAAGGCCGCGACACTTTTCTTGAAGTCGCCCAGCCCGGAATTGAGGCCGGCCAGGTCAGGTGCGCCGAACTCCGGGTATTGCGCGGACAAAAGGCCCAAAAGGGCTGTGCCAAAAGGCACGACCCCCAATTGAAGTAAGCGCAACATCTCTGCCGGTGGCACGCCGGCGCGATCGAAAGGGACAATATCAGCGTCGTACTTGCCGCCGCTCAAACGCCGCAATTCTTTGGTCCAGAACGGCTCCTCCTGCCGGGTGAACTGGTGCACCCCTGCCAGCCCGCCCACAATGCGCAGCTTTTGAAACGATACGGCGGGCGCGGCGGCAGTTGGCTGCGTGGGTGATTGAGCGGGCGCAGGCAGCGCAATAAACGCCAGGGCGCTACACCATAACCCTGTGCGCATCACCAGTGCCCACACACGGCCGATTGCGGCCGCAAAGAAACGCCTCATGTTGGACATCCTGGTTGAAGTTACAAATATGTTCAGAGATGGTGCGGACTAAAGCGACGATTCTGACATAGGTTTCCAGCGCAAAAGCGGTAAAAATTTGCGCAAAATCCACCTTCGAGTCCGTCGTTTCAGTTACAAATTTACCGCTTGTCCGCACAACCCTTCGCCCTCTACATCACGGTGATCGTCGCCGTCATCGTGCCACCCGGGCCCACGGCACTGCTGTGCATGGCGCAAGGCGCTCGGCATGGTGCCTGGCACAGTGGCGCTACCGTGGCCGGTGGCATCTGCGCGGCGCTGTGCCTCATGCTGGTGTCTGCACTGGGGCTGGGCGCGGCAATTGCGGCCTCCCCGAAGATCTTCCAGGCCCTGCAATGGGCGGGCGCCGCTTACCTGGTTTACCTGGGCGTCGTGGCCTTCCGGGCACTGCCGCTGGACTGGCGGCATGCCTCGGCGACGGGCGAACCCGTTGGGCGGCCGGCCACCTCCCCGTTGCCGCAAAAACCGCTGCGGCACCACTTTGGCACCGGTTTTGCCGTGGGCGTGAGCAACCCCAAAGATTTGCTGTTTTTTGGCGCTCTTTTCCCGCAGTTTCTCGATGCGTCACGCGCTGTGCTGCCGCAATTGGGCGTGCTGGCGTTGGGCTGGGTGCTGGTGGAGGGCCTGGTGATGGGCGCTTATGCGGCGTTTGGCGCACGCATCATGCCCACCATGGCGCACTGGGGTGGGGGGCGCGCCTTCAACCACGTGACCGGGGCGGCGTTTGTGGCGCTGGGCTGCTGGCTGGCGTTGGGGAAATAACGCGCCCAATGGCAGCGCATCGGCTCCATCGGAAAAGTTAACATGGGTGTTAATTATTGACACCAAATCCCTGATTTTTGCAATTTTTTAAGGTTTTTTGACCGCCAAGTCACGCAAAATAGTCATAGTTTGCTATCTTTTATATAGCATCCGATTTGCCAACCGGTCGCGTAAAGTCACACCTTCTGTTTTCACCCGCGAAAGACTTCCATGCAACGACGATCTGTGTTGGCTTTGGCCACCGCAACCCTGGCCACGCGCCTGAGCCCGGCCTTTGCGCAGGCCTACCCGAACAAGCCGATCCGCTACATCGTGCCGGTGTCGGCCGGTGGGGGCGCGGACACCCTGGGCCGCAACGTCACCGAGCGCTGGGCGAAGGTGCTGGGCCAGACCTTCATCGTCGACAACCAGGCCGGTGGCGGCGGCGCCATCGCCTGCCAGAACGCCGCCCGCGCCACGCCAGACGGCTACACCCTGCTGCAAAGTTATGTGGCGACCCACGGCACCAGCCCGGCAACACGCAAACTCAACTACGACGCGGTGAAGGACTTCACGCCGATCGGCATGATCGGCGGCACGGCGAATGTGCTGGTGGTCAACGCGGCTTTGCCCGTCAACACCATCAAGGAGTTTCTCGACTACCTCAAAAAGAACCCCGGCAAGTTGAGCTATGGCTCGGCCGGGCCGGGCTCGCTCACGCACCTCACCATGGAGCTCTTCAAGGCGCAGGTCAACAGCTTCATGGTGCACATTCCGTACCGGGGCGTGGCGCCGGCGTTTGTCGATTTGATTGGCGGGCAGACGCAGGCCATGTTCCCGGGCCTGGCCGGCGCCATGCCGCACATCCGCTCGGGCCGCGTGCGCCCGCTGGCGGTGACGGGCCTGGCCCGCCACCCGCTTTTGAAAGACGTGCCGACGCTGGATGAGTCCGGCTTCAAGGGTTTTGACGCGATGCAGTGGTACGGCGTGAGCGGCCCGGCGGGCATGCCCCCGGCCATTGTGAAAACCCTGAACGAATCGCTCAACCAGGTGCTGCGCATGCCCGACCTGCGCGAGAAGATTTCAGGGGAAGCGGTAGAGCCGATGCCGATGAGCCCGGAGCAGTTTGGCCAGTTCGTGGTGACAGACATTGCCCGCTGGACCAAACTGGCCAAGGAGAGAAATATCCAGCTGGATTCTTGATTCTTAAATCCTGTCGCTCGCAAAGTCACGAATTAACGTGATTTTTAGCTATTATTTTTATACTATTTTCAGTTAATTTTTCAGCAATTTATGGCCATCAATACAAAAGTACACGCAGATCACAACGCGCCGCCCATCACCCAGATCTTGGCCAATTTTGTCGCCAGCCACCCCTCCAAAGGCTGGAGCGACGCGGTTGACCATGAAGCCCATCGCACCTTTTTGAACTGGCTGGGCTGCGCTGTGGGCGCGGTGAACCACGAGGCAGCGCAAGCGGCACTGGCCGCCGTGCAACTGCTGCAACCGGCACCGCAAGCCAGCGTGCTGGGCCGCAAAGGCGCAGACGGGCAAGCCTGCAAGGTCGACATGGCCAGCGCCGCGCTCCTCAACGGCATCACCTCGCACACCTTTGACTTTGACGACACACACCTCAAAACCATCATCCACCCGGCGGGGCCGGTGGCGTCGGCCATCTTGGCGCTGGCTGAAGGCATGAGCGGCACGGCAGCGTTGCAAGGCCGCGTGATCACGGGGCGTGAGCTGATCGACGCGCTGGTCATCGGCATCGACGTGAGTTGCCGCGTGGGCAACGCCATGTACCCCGACCACTATGACCGTGGCTGGCACATCACCGGCTCCACCGGCACGCTCGGCGCTGCGGCCGGCTGCGCGCGTTTGCTGAAGCTGGATGTCCACCAGACGCAAATGGCGCTGGGCATTGCCGCCTCGCAGCCCGTCGGCATGCGCGAGCAGTTTGGCAGCATGACCAAGCCCTTCCACCCCGGCGGCGCGGCGCGTGCGGGTCTGATGTCGGCCCTGCTGGCAAGCCAGGGCTTCACCGCCAGCCCCAAAGCCATTGAGGCGCCACGCGGCATGATGCAGACGATTTCCACCAAGAACGACTGGAACGAGATTACCGGCGAGTTGGGCCAACGTTTCGAGATCAGCTTCAACAGCTACAAACCCTTCGCCTGCGGCATCGTGATCCACCCCACGATCGACGCCGCTTCCCAATTGCGTGCACAAGGCGTAAAGCCCACCGACGTGGAACGCATCGAACTTAAGGTGCATTCGCTGGTGCTCGAACTCACCGGCAAAAAAGAGCCGCAAGACGGGCTGCAAGCCAAATTCAGCGTTTACCACGGTTGTGTGGCCGGTTTGATGGTTGGCAAAGCGACGGAGAACGAATACCACGACGCCTTTGTCACGAATGCCGACAACGTTGCGCTACGCCGCAAGGTGGTCGCGGTTGTTGACGATTCCATTCACGAAGCAAGCGCCGACGTGACCGCCGTGTTGAAAGATGGCCGGCGCGTGCACGTGTTTGTGAAAAACGCCATTGGTTCACTTGAAAACCCGATGACGGATGCGATGCTGGAGGGGAAGTTTCACGGGCTTTGTGATCCGGTGATCGGAAAGGCCGGTGCTGACGCATTGATCGCGGCGGCTTGGAAATTGGGAGCCGCTGTGAATGTGGATGCGTTGGTTGGGCTTGCTTCCGGCGCTTAAATTTCTGGTTGTTTCGTGCGGTGTCGAGCGGCGGGGGCAAGGAGTTGCCGCTGGCGCCACAACCACGCACCAAGGGCCACCCAAATGCTTGGGGCTCTCAACGCTGCGCTTCGCTTGCTTTTTAAAATCGCCCCAATCCTTTGGGTGGCCCTTGCCGCTTGAGGTTAATTGGCGACCGAAAATGTCAATACTGCGCAGGTCAATTTTTTCCAGCTCGCAACTGCCTGCGACGAGCTACAAAACCCAACATGGTGACGCCTGTCAACACAAGTGCCAAGCTTGCTGGCTCTGGCACTTTTTGAAATCCGAGGCTTGCAGCTGCAATTTGCTGCAACAAATAGGCCTCTTCACCAGAAATACCCAGATCGAAAGCCGCCCGTTCGTGAAAGCCCAGAGATTGCGGGTCAAGGCCGGTGATCGAGCCGAAGAGCGTCAGGGCGCTCAAGTAAGAGCCGTACTTGCTGGCGTGGGTGCCGTCGTTAAACCAAAGGTCGATCAGGCCGTCAGACAGGGCGTTAGGGGCGTACATGTCCCGCGTGGCCACGCCGTCTTGCACAGCACGCAAGAAGGCTTGACCCGTTGGAATAATGCCTTTGATGCCCGAGGTGCCATCATCGTCCGCAAAGTTGGCAACGGACAGCACGCCGGTGGTCATGTCGGAAGTCATGGCCTCGAGCGTGCTGAAGTAGCTCGGCGCCGCCGGGCCGGAGTAGGTGGCATTGCCGGTGGCTGGGTCGATGGTGGTAGCACCCGGAGCGTTGATCAGGTTGGGGCGGGCCCAGGTCTGCTGCAAGTAGATCTCGGTCGCCGCGCTGGAGCTCGCGTTATTCGGAATCGTGCGCAAGGCGTTGTTGGCGCAAGAACCCGATGTCGTGACACCCGCTACCGTCACCGATGGCGTGCCACCCGCTGCAACGCAGGCGGCTTCGTTGGCGTACTGGCCGCCCGCACCACCCGCAA